>NZ_RAVY01000110.1:0-32903 GCF_003611625.1 Corallococcus sp. CA054B | reverse complement strand
GTTGCCCTGGGGCCTGGGGCTGGGGGCGCTGGTGGCCCTGGGCGGCTTCGCGTGGGAGGTGCGGCGGCTGTGGCGCCGGGAGGTGGTGCCCCTGCGCCTGGGCGCGCTGGTGTGGCTAACCCCGGACGATGGCTACCTGCCGGAAGGGAAGGGCGAGGCCGTGTTCCCCGCGCACTTCTTCCGCCAGGACGTGAAACACGCCGTGCGGGCGCGCTGCCGCCCCCAGCGGGCCCCGGTGCGCAATGGCGGCAAGGTGCTGGCCGCCGTGGTGCCCTCCGAGCCGGGCTGGTGCCGCGTCATCGACGAGGAGCTGGCGCGGACGCTGGGCTGGGTGCGCTGACGGACGGACAGGTGGGGTTGAAAAGTTGCTGGCCCCCGGAGGCCGTGTGACACACGCCTGTAGCTGCAACATCCGGAGGCTTCCATGCGCGTACGCTTCTCCTACTTCGTGCTGCCCATGCTGCTCCTCACGGCCCCGAGCGCCGTCGGAGCCGGCAAGCGCAACGAAGCGGAGGAGGCGTACCAGCAGGCCCGCCGCGCCTACTACGCGCTGAAGGACGACGCGTCCCGCCGCAAGCTGCGCCACCACTGGCTCAACGTCGCGCACCGCTTCGAGGCCGTGGCCACGCGCTTCCCCAAGAGCGAGCGCGCCCCCGACGCCCTCTTCACCGCGGGCGACCTGCTCCAGGAGCTCAGCCGCATCTCCTTCGTGGACGGGGACCTGCAGGCGGCCATCGCGGACTACTCGAAGCTGGTGGAGGCGCACCCGAAGCACCGGCTCGCGGATGACGCGGCGCTGGCGCTGGCGCGCATCCACGTCAACCGCCTGGACAAGCCGGAGGCGGCCCGGAAGATCCTCAACGAATCGCTGGCCACCAACCCCAAGGGCGACCAGGCCAAGGAGCTGAAGTCGCTGCTGGCCTCGCTGCCCCCGCCCAGCAAGACGCCGCCCGCGAAGCCCACGGTGAAGCCGCTGCCCCCGGTGTTGAAGTCCACGCCGGACACCGCCGTCGCCGCC
Organism: Corallococcus sp. CA054B; assembly: GCF_003611625.1. NCBI lineage: Bacteria > Pseudomonadati > Myxococcota > Myxococcia > Myxococcales > Myxococcaceae > Corallococcus > Corallococcus sp. CA054B. The sequence goes on along the minus strand of NZ_RAVY01000110.1, from coordinate 31,885 downwards.
GCGCCCCCCAGCTCGCCGCTGGTGGATGCCATCTCCAAGCTCGCTCGCGAGCCGTCGCCGTCGCGCCTGGATCCGACCGTCCCGGCCTCGGGCTCCGAGACCGCTTCGAAGGACTCCACGGCGAACATCGTGGACGCGCCCACCGTCGCCGACGCGAAGGCTCCGGAGGCGGTGGCGTCCTCGCACGGGACGTCGCAGCCCTCGAAGCCGGAGGCCCGCGTGGAGGTCCCGGCCGTGGCGTCGAAGGCTCCGGCTCCGGTGGTGGACACCACTCCGGTGGCTCCGAAGCCGGCCGCGCCCGTGGCGGTGGCGTCGAAGGCGGAGACGAAGCCGGCTGCTCCGGAGGCTCCCCGCCCGGTGACGGCGCCGGTGGACGCGCAGGTGGCCCAGGCCCGGCTCAAGGCGGTGGCGAAGCAGTCCCGCCACGCGGAGCTGACGCTGGCGGAGCAGTTGGGGCTGAAGGTGCGTCGCGTGGTCATCGACGCGGGCCACGGCGGCCATGACTCCGGCGCCATTGGCAAGGCGGGGACGAAGGAGAAGGACGTGGCGCTGGCCATCTCCAAGAAGGTCGCGGACGGCCTGCGGGAGAAGGGCCTGGAGGTGGTGCTCACCCGCGACGACGACACCTTCATCCGCCTGGAGGACCGCGCGAAGCTGGCCAACGAGGCGCACGGCGACCTGTTCATCTCGGTGCACTGCAACTCGGCGGCGACGCACAAGCTGCGCGGCATCGAGACGTACACGCTCAACACGTCCGCGGACCGCTACTCCATCCGCCTGGCCGCTCGCGAGAACGCTTCCTCCGAGAAGGGCATCAGCGACCTCCAGTTCATCCTGGCGGACCTGGCCACCAAGGCGAACACCGAGGAGTCGAGCCGGCTGGCGAACGCCGTGCAGCACAACCTGGTGACGGGCCTGGCCGGCAAGTACGACGGCATCAAGGACCTGGGCCACAAGGAGGCGCTGTTCTACGTGCTCCTGGGCGCGAAGATGCCCGCCATCCTGGTGGAGACGTCCTTCCTGTCCCACGCGGAGGAAGAGAAGCGCCTGGCGTCCGAGCGCTACCAGGACGACGTGGCGAAGAACATCGTGCTGGGAGTGGAAGAGTTCCTCGGTGATCGCCGCCGCATGGCCAAGGTAGATTGACGCGTTCGTCGTCGTCAGTCCCCATGGCCGAGCAGTCCCCTCCGTCCAGCCCCAAGCCGGCTCCCCACGCGCCCCCGTTCCAGACGGAGGCGGAGCTGCGCGCGTGGCTGCAGGCAGAGGGCCTGGAGCACCTGTGGCGCCTGAGCCTGGCGCTGCTCACGCCCCGCGTGGAGGCCGCCTACCTGCCGCAGGTGCGCGCGGTCATCTCCCGCCGCAGGCTGGTGGAGCTGCTGGCCCAGGACTCGCTCGACCGCTGGACGGCGGAGATGCTTCCCACGCCGCGCATGCGGGACCTGCTGCCGAAGCTCGCCTGGCGCCACGTGGAGGACGAGCGGCATGGCGCCATCGAGGCCCGGGGCTCCGTCGCGGAACGGCTGGAGCCCCCCGCGGACATCCGCACGCACGCGGTCCACGGGCTGCTGGTGGCCTGGCGCGCCCGGGTGCCTTCGAGCGTCGCGCCGCGGCCGGAGCGCGCGCTGCCGCTGGAGGCGCTGGTGGAGGAGCCGGACCTGCCGGGCTTCCGCCTCAAGGAGACGCGCGTCTCCGAGCTGCCCGTGTCCCCGGCGGGCTCGGGCTTCATCCTCGCGGAGGCGCGGCTGACGTTCAGTCCGTCCAGCGTGACGGCGGACTGTACGTGCGGCGCCACGTTCTGCGTGCACCAGCTGGCGGCGGCGGACACGGCGCTGCTGTGGCTGCGGCAGCGCTGGACGGAGGACTTCGGAGAGACGCTGGAGGAGCTGGTCCGTCCGGCGTGGGCGCGGACGCTGCGGGCGCTGGAGCGGGCGGTGGAGGAGAGCCCGGGCGGCGGCGGAGGCGTGGAGATCTCCTGGCGGCTGGACGTCATCGAAGGGTACGGCGTGGAGGTCGCGCCCTACGTGCACCGGCGCACGAAGAAGGGCCAGCGCACGCCCGGGACGAAGGTCAGCCGGCGCAAGCTGCTCCAGGAGCACGGCTCGCAGCTGAGCCCCGCGGACTCGCGCATCGCCGCGCTGCTGCCCGACGGCACGGCCCCCGCGTCTCGCGCGCTGCTGTTCGAGCTGCTCGATCATCCGCGCCTGTCGCTGGAGGGCACGCAGGACATCCCCGTGCGCATCGAGCGCGAGAAGGTGGGCCTGGTCGCCGAGGACCGGAGCGGCACCGTGATCGTGAACGCGGGCGTGGACGGCACCGTGCTGCCCACGCCACTGCTGGAGCGCGTGCGCAAGGCGAAGCCGGAGGACGCGGTGTTCCTCTGGGACGACGGGACGCACGTGCTCACGGTGCTGGACGTGAGCCCGGAGGTGCGCGCCATGGCCACGGTGCTCCAGCGGCACGGCAACGCGTTTCCCCCGGAGAGCCACGGGGCGCTGCTGGAGCACCTGTCGAAGCTCTCCGGACGCCTGCCCGTGTCCATGCCCCGCAGCGTGATGGGGGAATCCATCGCGCCGCAGCAGCTCCCGGTGCTCCGGCTGGAAGGACAGCCCGGGGGTGGGGTGCGGCTGGAGCTGCGGCTGCGCGCGCTGCCGGACGCCCCCGCGTTCCTGCCCGGCAACGGGTCTCGCGACGTGCACGTGCGGCGCGACACGCGGTCCTTCCACGCGGTGCGCGACTTCGGGCGCGAGCTGGCGGTGGCCGAGGCGCTCCAGGCCCAGCTGCCCTTGAAGACGGCGGAGCCGCAGGAGCTGCCGTTCTGCTTCCTCTTCCACAGCGCGCAGGGCGGGCTGGCGGTGCTGGCCGCGTGCGCGGACATGGAGCCCCGGCCGGAGCTGGAGTGGGTGGGCGCGTCCATGCGGCTCATGTCCAGCCGGGGCGCGGCCGACCTGAAGGTCATCCTGGAGCGCAAGCGCGAGTGGTTCGGCGTGATGGGCGGCCTGTCCGTGGAGGGCGAGCGGGTGGAGCTGGCGCGGCTCCTGGACTCGGCCCGGCGCAGGGAGCGCTTCGTCCAGGTGGACGCGCGCACCTGGGTGGAGATCGAAGCGGCGCTGCGTGAGCACCTGGAGCGGCTGGCGGATCACGCGTACCTGTCGAAGCACGGGCTGGAGGTGGGCCCGTCCGCGGCGGAGGCCCTGACGGCGCTGGGCACCGCGGGCGCGCACATCGACGCGGACGTGTCCTGGAAGTCGCTGGTCGAGCGCATCTTCGCGGCGAAGGAGCTCAAGCCCCGGGTGCCCGCGACGCTCAAGACGGAGCTGCGCGACTACCAGCTGGAAGGCTTCCGCTGGCTCACGCGGCTGGCGTCGTGGAACGCGGGTGGGGTGCTCGCGGACGACATGGGCCTGGGCAAGACGGTGCAGGCCCTGGCGGTGCTCCTGGAGCGCGCGAAGCACGGGCCCGCGCTGGTGCTGGCCCCCACGTCGGTGGCCTTCAACTGGCGGGACGAGGCGAAGCGCTTCGCGCCGTCGCTGAAGGTGACCCTCTTCTCCGACTCGGAGGACCGGGGCGGCACGCTGGAGCGGCTGGGGCCGCGGGACGTGCTGGTGATCAGCTACGGCCTGCTCGTGCGCGACATCGAGCGGCTGGCCGCGCGGCGCTTCTCCACCATCGTCTTCGACGAGGCCCAGGCGCTGAAGAACGCAGGCACGCAGCGCTTCCGCGCGGCGCGGGCGCTCCAGGGCGACTTCAAGTTCGCGCTGTCCGGCACGCCCATGGAGAACCACCTGGGCGAGCTGTGGGCGCTCTTCGGCATCGTCTTCCCGGGGCTCCTGGGCAGCCTGGAGGCGTTCCGAAGCCGCTTCGCCGTGCCGATTGAAAAGCAGGTGGACCCGACGGCCGGTCCCGCGCTGGCCCGGGTGCTCCAGCCCTTCCTCCTGCGCCGCACCAAGGCGCAGGTGGAGGCGCAGCTGCCGCCGCGCACGGACGTGCACGTCCCCGTCATCCTGTCCCCGCCGGAGTGGACCCTCTACGAGGACGCGCGCCTGGCGGCCCTGTCCGACCTGGAGATCCGCAAGTCGAAGATGAAGGACCAGGAGCGGCGCATCGAGGTGCTGGCGGCGCTGACGCGGCTGCGGCTGCTCGCGTCGCACCCGCGCCTGTACGACAAGGCGTCCAAGCTGGAGTCCTCCAAGCTGGAGCGCTTCATGGAGCTCATCCAGGAGCTGCGCGAGGAGGGCCACCGTGCACTGGTGTTCAGCCAGTTCACGTCCCACCTGGCGCTGGTCCGCGAGGTGCTGGACGCCCAGGGCGTCGCCTACGAGTACCTGGATGGTTCCACCCCCGCCGGCGAACGGGCGGAGCGCGTGCGGGCCTTCCAGGAGGGCGACGCGCCCCTGTTCCTGATTTCACTCAAGGCGGGCGGCTTCGGCCTCAACCTGACGGCCGCGACCAGCGTCATCCACCTGGACCCCTGGTGGAACCCCGCCGTGGAGGATCAGGCCTCCGATCGCGCCCACCGCATTGGCCAGCAGCGCCCCGTCACGGTCTACCGGCTGGTGGCGCGCGGGACGATCGAGGAGCAGATGCTCTCGCTCCATGAGCAGAAGCGGGCCCTGGTGGCCGGCGTGCTGGAGGGCAAGGACGCCGCCGCCCGCCTGTCCACCCAGGAGCTGCTCGGGTTGCTCGCGCAGCGGCTGCCGGGCATCGACGGGCTCGATTCCGACGCGACGAAGCACTGAACGGTCTTTCCCTGGTTTTTCGCGGGGCCGTTCGTTCGCCTGAACAGGCACTGAACAGACTTTTAGCCATTTCCGCCGCACCCCAGACTGAACGGTCGAGCAGTCCTGGGGTTCTGATCGGCCATGCCTACATGAAACAGTGATCAGGTGGGAGGAGCGCGCCGTTTGTCGGCGGACGATTGCCGCCAGGACCTACCTCCACCTCCCCGATCAGGACCGCCATACCCACATGATCGCGCCTTCAGTGGGTCGCGGCATACCCAATGAAACATGTGTCAAGTAAATACATGTTTCATTGCCGCCGTGTCTGCGATTACATGCAATCAATTGCATGTATTTCATTCGTGAATCAGCGGGAAGAAGTGGCCGATCGGGCCGTTCCCGTGGCCCACGGCGAGCGGGTAGCGCAGGGCGGACGTGACGTACTCCTTCGCCAGTCGCACGGCCTCCAGCGGTGAGGCGCCCAGCGCGAGCCTCGCGGCGATCGCGGCGGACAGCGTGCAGCCGGTGCCGTGCGTGTTCGGCGTGTCCACGGGGGCCACGGACAGCGTCTCCATCCGCGTCCCGTCGAACCACACGTCCGTGCCGCGCAGCGCGCCCGGCATGCCGCCGCCCTTCACCAGCACCACGCGGGAGCCCAGGGCGTGGATGCGCCGGGCCGCCTCGCGCATGTCCTCCAGCGTCTGGATGTCCATGCCCGCGAGCAGCTTCGCCTCATGGCGATTGGGCGTGAGGATGGCGGCCAGGGGCAGCATGCGCGAGCGCAGCGCCTCCACCGCCTCATTGTCGATGAGCTGCGAGCCCGCGCGGGACACCATCACGGGGTCCACCACGACGGGGCCCAGCGACACGCGGGCCAGCTGCTCCGCCACGGCCTCGATGAGGGGGCGCTGGGCCAGCATGCCCACCTTGACCGCGTCCACGCGCATGTCCGACGCGACGGCGTCCACCTGCGCGGTGACGGACTCGGGCGGGAGCAGGTCCACGCGCGTGACGCCTCGCGTGTTCTGCGCGGTGATGGCCGTCACGGCGCTGGTGCCGTGCACGCCGTGGAAGGAGAAGGTGCGGAGGTCGGCCTGGATGCCCGCGCCACCGCCGCTGTCCGAGCCGGCGATGGTGAGGGCGGTTGCGACAGGGAAGGGCTTCATGGGCGCGGCATCCTAGCCGCGCCCCGGCGCCTGGGGCCCTGGAACTAGAACTGGTTCTGCCGGGCCTGGTCGAAGTCCACGCGGTGCTTCAGGTACAGCGTGTCCAGCATGTGGTTGCTGAGGGGGTTCAGGTTGCCGTCGGTGAAGCGGTGCACCACCGCGCCCCTGCCCGCGTCCTTCAGGAAGGCCAGCGGATCCACGTCGCCGCCCAGGCCGGTGAGCGTGGGCACGGGGTCCGCGTTGTTGACGTAGTGCACGTACCGCGGGCCGTCCGGGTACTTCGTGGACGCGGCGCCGAAGGTCTCCACCCGCAGGTGGCTCAGCTTCGCCTCCACCTGCGCGGGGGACAGCCCGTCCTCCACGCGCAGCCGCCTGGCCACGTCGTTCAGCGCGCGCGCCGTGATGAGGCCGCCCTGGCTGTAGCCCACCAGGTGCACGTCGCGGCCGGCCTTCAGCTCCGAGTAGAGCGTGTCCGCCAGCGTGTCCACGGCGGGGTTCTTGCCCTTGTCCAGCTTGTCCGTCACGCACTGGCCCAGGTCCTTCACCAGGCCTTCGGTCGCGTTGTGGATGCCCACCACCTTCGCGCCGGAGCTGTTCGCCAGCGCCTGCATCTCGTTCACCTGGCCCGCCGTCGGCGTCATGATGCCGTTGACGTAGAGGATCGTCTTGTCCGGGTTCGGGTTGTTCTTCGGCGTGATGCCCGGCACGTCCCCCAGCTTCGTCGTCGCCGGGAGCACCTTGCCGCCCGCGCCCACGAACATGCCGTCCTGCGCGCGGTCCGGCTTCGCGCCGCCAAAGAGGCTGGTGATCTCCTTCACCGTGGTCGCGTTGAAGACGTTCGCGCCCATCTCCACGAAGCGGGGGATGTCCTTGATGCCGCCCACCGCCGCGTCGATGAGGCCGCCCAGCAGGTTCTTCTGCTGCGCAGGCGCCTGCTCGAAGGAGGACTTCTGGAACGCGGGCTGGTGCGCCACCGGCTTCTTCGCGAGCGGCTCCGCGGCCGTCTTCGAGGCGGAGGACGGCACGGCGAGGGAACGGGTGCGGTCGATCGTGCTCATGGGAACCTCCAACCACCGGGGGCAGTGGGTCTGGGGAGGTTATCCGCTTCGGGCCCGCGAAGTTGCGCCCCCTCGCGTCATGGCGCTCAGCGCTTCACGACGTGGATGTTGAAGTCTCCGGCAGGCCGCGGGGGGCTTCCGCTTCGGGCGTGGGCACTTCCACCGACGCCTCGTTGACCTCCTTGTAGAACCGGCGGCCGAAGATGACGCCCAGCACCAGCGACACCACCATGCCCACGGCGGACACGGCGGTCATCACCGTGCGGCCCTGCGCAAGGCCACTGCCGAACTGCGCGGTGAGGAAGGTTCCCGGGATGGTGCCCAGCATCACGCCCAGCACGGAGGGCCAGAAGCGCGCGCCGCTCGCCGCTCCGGCGATCAGCATGATGTCCGTGGGACACAACGGATTGAGGCACGCCAGGAACGTGAACTGGAAGTCGTGCCGCCGCGCCGCCTTGGCGATGGCCGGGTACTTGCTGCCGCACAGCCGCTGCATGGGCCGCGTGCCCAGCTTGCGAGCAACGAAGTAGAGCAGGGTGGCGGACAGGAAGCTGCCCGTTAGTGAATAGAGGGTGGCGGCGAGGGTTCCGAACATCATCCCACCCACCGCGGTGAGGACCTGCCCGGGCAGGAGCGTCAGGGGACGCACGGCCAGGAAGGCCACGTACGCCAGGGGCGCGTAGTCGCCCAGGGGGAGCAGCAGTTCCCGGATGGTGCGCTGATCAATGAAGTCCGGCCCCAACAGCCGGAGCATCACCAGACCGCCAATGGAGACGACCATGGGCGCGAGGATCCGCAACCAGGTCTTCAGCCCACTCCTGACGCTCGCCAAGAAACCCTCCCCCACACCCGCCAGACCGATGTGTCAGGCGTTGCGCACAAGGTGGGATCCGAGCAGGGAATCGGCAACGTGGGCTGAACTGTTGTGAACAACGAGAGCGTCCTGCCGGGCAATCACCCGTCCCGTCCGGATGCCCAGCAGGCCTGACAAGCGCGCGAAATCCTTGGGGATTATGCATGCAATGTCAGGAGAGAACGGCTGGCGGTGTACGGAGCTTGCTTGCATCGGGGCGCTTCCGTCCCAAGGTTTCAGGCAAGGGACACCAAGGCGCGGACGGGGTTGGGCAGTCACGAGAGGAGACACGGACATGTCGGACAAGGACAACAAGGGCAGCATGACGGTGGCTGAGGCCGGGCGTAAGGGCGGCGAGACGGTCCGCAACGAGCGCGGTCGCGAGTTCTACGAGACCATCGGCCGCAAGGGCGGAGCGACGGTGAAGGCCGAGCGCGGACGCTCCTTCTATGAGGAGATCGGCCGCAAGGGCGGCGAGACCGTGAAGGCCGAGCGCGGCGCGAAGTTCTACGAGGAGATCGGCAAGAAGGGCGGCGATCGCGTCAAGGCCACCCGCGGTCCGAACTTCTATGAGGAGATCGGCCGCAAGGGCGGGCAGAAGGTCAAGAAGCTGATTGAAGAGGGCAAGCGCGCCGCCCGCGCCGCCATGGAGAGCCAGGCCGGGACTGCCCCCGCGTCCGAGGGCACCTCCGCTCCGGCGGCGACGCCGGAAGAGCCCGCGCAGCCGGGCGGCAACGAGTAACGTGGGACAGGAAGCGCGGTCTTCCGGTATGACGGCCGCGTGTACCTGGTCATCACGTTCCTCGAACAGGTGGAGACGACCGAGCGGGCGATCCGCCGGCTCCGGGAGTTCGGCATCCCGGAACCCATGGTCATCCGAGCGCGCAGCGCCGCCGCGGCCCTGTCCGCGGAGGTCCCGGTGTTCGCCGGGCTGCGCAGCCTCGCGCTCGGCGCGGATGAGGACCGCATCATCCTGGTGAGCGTGCTGCCGGCCCTCCCGCAGGAGGAGCTGGATCGCATGCTCCAGCGCGTGCAGCTGGAGATGGACGCGGACGACCCACCCATGGGTCGCTTGGTGGCCCTGCCCGTCCTGGCGGCGCCCACGCATCGGCGTGGATGACGCGCGGGGGCGCACGGGTGTAAGCACGTCGCGTGCAAGCGCTGCTCGTCTTCCTCATCGTCGCGGCGTTGTCGCTGCTCGCGTCCAGCCGGTCGATCCTGGATCCGGGCCGCTTTCCGGCGCTGGCGCAGCTGGCGGCCAGCGGCTTGTTGTTCCTCATCTTCGGGGCCTTCCTGGGCCCGTCCCTCCTGGGCGTGCTCACCGCGCGCAACCTGGAGTCGCTGAGCCCGCTGGTGGCGCTGGGGCTGGGGACGGGGGGCGTGCTCCTGGGGCTCAACCTGGAGCCCCGGCTGTTGCGGCTGCTGCCCCGGCCCGTGTACGCGGCGGCGGTCGCGCACGCGGGCACGGCGTTCCTCTTCGTCGCGCTGCCCCTGTCCGTCCCGCTGCTGTTGTCCATGGGCTTGAGGCCCATGGTGGCGGTGGGCGCGGCGGCGCTCCTGGGCGCGGCGGCGAGCCTGTCCTCCGGCCACTTCGCGGTGCTGGGCTACCGCAACGGACGGATGGAGCGGGCGCGGGGCCTGGGCGTGGCGCTGCTCACGATGATGGACGACGCGGTGGGCCTGGGCGTGCTCGCGCTGGGCCTGGTCCTGGGCGTCACCGGCAACGTGGCGGAAGGGCTGGGCCTCCTGGGGCTGGCGCTGCTCCTGGGCGTGGCGTGCGGGGCGCTCCTGGCCTTCCTCACGTATTCGCTGAAGGACCTGGCGGAGCAGACCACCGTGACGCTGGGCATGGTGGCGCTGGTGGGCGGCGCGGCGGCGTACCTGCGGCTGTCGTCGCTGCTCGCGGGCGTGGCCTGCGGCGCGACGCTGGCGCTGATGGGCGGGCGCACGGCGGAGCGGGTGGCGCGGGCGCTCTCGCGCGTGGAGCGCCCCACGTACCTGGTGCTGGTGTTCCTGGTGGGCAGCCACATCCAAGCTCGCGACGTGTCCGCCTGGGCGCTGCTGCCCGCGTTCGTGGGGCTGCGCTTTCTGGGCAAGGTGCTGGGGGGACGGTTCGCGCAGCGGCTCACGGCGGGCGTGCTGGATCTGCCGCCGCGCTTTGGCTACGCGCTCATCTCCCAGGGCGGCCTGGCGCTGTGCCTGGTGGCCGAGTACGTGCTGCTGGTGCCCGGCTCGCTGTCGCAGCGGGTGCTGGACGTGGTGGCGGTGGGCGCGGTCGTCAACGAGATGCTCGCGCACGGGGCCTTCCGGCACATGCTGTCCGCGGAGCGCAGGGCCACGGCCTCGCGGGACACGGCTTCCGCGAGTGACGCGGGGGTGGCGGCGTGAAGGGGTCCATCTTCCGGTTGCTGCTGCTCATGGGCCTGCTGGCGGCCATCACCCAGGCGCAGGTGGTGCGCGCGGACGCGGGCACGCCGGTGCTGCTGGCGGCGGGTGCGCTGCTGTTGTGCGGCCTGTTCGCGGGCAAGGTGGCCAAGGGCATGGGCCTGCCGCGCCTCACCGGCTACCTGCTGGTGGGCGTGGCGGTGGGGCCGTACGCGCTGGGCTTCATCCCCAACGCGGGCGTGAAGGGGCTGGAGCTGGTGAAGGGGCTGGCGGTGAGCCTCATCGCGCTCGTCGCGGGCACGGAGCTGCACCTGGGGCTCATCCGCCGGGTGGGCGCGCGCGTGGCGCTGCTCTGCGCGGCGGTGTGCGGGGTGACGTTCGCGGTGTGCTTCGGGGCGACGTTCGCGCTCAAGCCCGTGCTGCCGTTCCTGACTCCCATGACGGTGCCGCAGGCGCTGGCGGTGAGCGCGCTCATGTCCACGGTGGTGGTGTCGTTCTCCCCCACGGTGACCATCGCCATCGTGCAGGAGACGTCCGCGCGAGGCCCCTTCACGGAGTTCCTGATGGCGCTGGTCATCATCGGGGACCTGTTCGTGATGGTGGCCTTCGGCCTGGCGGCGGGCATCACCCGTGCGACGTTCGGCGACGGGTTGGACGTGGCAGCGCTGGTGGGCGGGGTGGGGTGGGAGCTGTTCGGCTCCGTGGCGGTAGGGTGCCTGCTGGCGGTGGCCATGCTCCTGTACATGCGGGGCGTCAACCGCGAGCTGCCGCTGTTCCTCGTGGGCCTGTCGTTCGCGGCGGCGGAGGGCGGGGCGCGGCTGCACCTGTCGCCGCTGCTGGTGTCGCTGGCGGCCGGGGCGCTCATCGCGAACCTGGACGAGCGCGAGGGCCGGCGCATCCACCACGCCATCAACCAGGCGGGCCTGCCGGTGTTCGCGCTCTTCTTCGCCGCGGCGGGGGCGGGGCTGAAGCTTGACGCGCTGGTGACCGTGGGGCCGGCCGCGCTGATGCTCGTGGCGCTGCGCGGCCTGGCCATCTGGGGCGCGTGCCGCAAGTTCGCGCCCGCGGAGGACCCGCGCCTCAAGCGCTTCCTGTGGATGGGGCTCATCTCCCAGGCGGGCGTGACGTTCGGACTGGCGGCGCTCGTGTCGCGCACCTTCCCGACCTTCGGACCGCAGGTGGAGGTGCTCATCATCGCGATGATCACCGCGCACGAACTGGTGGGGCCCGTCCTCACCCGGCGCGCGCTGCTGGGCAGTGGCGAAATCCGTGCGGAGGAGGCGGGCAGCGGCGCATAGTGGGGGCACACCCCCACACCCCGGGGGTGGCCTCTCCCAGGAGCCCTCCGTCATGCCCGCCGCCGTCGCTCCCATCCTCGAGGTGGACGTGGATCACCCCTCGCCCCGCCATGTCGCACGCGCGGTGGAGGTGCTGGAGAAGGGCGGCCTCATCGCCTACCCCACGGACACGTACTACGGGCTCGGCTGTGATTTGAACGCCAAGAAAGCCATTGAGCGGCTGTACCAGCTCAAAGGCCGCGACAAGAAAAAGCCGCTGTCACTCTTGTGCCCGGACCTGTCGGACGTGGCCCGCTACGCGCACGTGAGCAACTTCGCCTACCGCGCCATGAAGGGGCTCACGCCAGGGGCCTTCACCTTCATCCTGGAGGCCACGCGCCTGGTGCCGGAGGTGATGATGACGAAGCAGAAGCAGGTGGGCCTGCGCGTGCCGGACGCCGCCTTGCCCCGCGAGCTGGCGAAAGCGCTCGGCCGCCCGCTCATCACCACGTCGGCAACCCATACCGACGGTACGGTTCTTTCTGACGCACGGGACATCAAGACGGCGCTGGGGCATGGGCTGGATTTGATCCTGGACGGAGGTGTCACCTTGAACGAGCCGTCCACGGTGGTTTCACTGATAGGCGATACGCTTGAAATCCTGAGGCAAGGCAAGGGTAGTCTGGAGTCCTGAAATCCTTTCCAGAGGGGGAAGTCTTGGCCGAGGGGGATCTACCAGCAACGCCTGTCGTCGACTCACCGGAGCGGGTGCCGGGCGCGCTCGCGCTGCTGGGCCTGTTGGTGTTCCGGCCCATTGATTTGCATTACCGGCTGCGCGAGGCGGGCATCCGCGCGCCCGCGGGCCGCATCGGGCAGCTGTGGCGTGAGCAGGCCGAAGGCGGCCGCGCCGCCGGGGCCTTCGTGGCGCGGATGCTGCTCCTGCTCGTCGTATTGTCGCCCGCCCTCACGGTGCTCGCGGGGCTGGGGCTGCGGCTGATGGGCGTGCCGATGCGGGGCGTGTACCTGGTCTCCGCGGCGCTGTGCAGCGCGGTGGGGCTGGTGGTGGCGCTGGTGTCGGGGCTCGCGTCCGGGGTGCTGCTGGGCTCGCTGGCGAGCGTGTCCATGCTGGCGGGGCTGCACGCCACGGCGGGCGGCGCCTTCGGTCCGGAGCACGGAGGCGGGGCGGCGATGACGGTGGGCCTGTGCCTGGGCATCGTGTCCGGCCTGTCCGCGGGGAGCATTGGCGGCCTGTCCAACGGGCGCGGCCCGTCCGTGCGCAACGTGCAGGTGGCGGCCATCGCCACGAGCCTGGTGCCCATGCTGGTGTGGAGCAGCGCCTCCACGGTGTCCTTCGCGGGCGCGGTGGCGGCGAGCGCGCTGGTGGCCTTCCTGACGTGCGCGTTCCGGCTGCCGTTCTACGCGCTGGAGGTGCTGGCGCAGGCGGTGGCGTACGCGGTGGAGCGCTTCACGGGGAAGCCCACGCTGCGCTGGGTGCCGGTGCGGCATCACAACCTGAGCTACCTGCCGCACCCGTTCCTGAGCCGCCACCTGGCGCTGGCGGTGCGCTCGCGGCCGGCGGAGGTGCTGGCGGTGGCGGACGCGTGCCTGCGCTCGCCTGGGAACATCCTGGTGGGCTGGCCCTGGGTGGTGGAGGCGCTGGAGCGCGCGCACGCCCAGGAGGCCTCGGCGGAGCCCCAGGCCTGAAGGAGCCTGGGGGCCGCCGCCGGGCGGCTACTGCTTCTGCACGTCCGTGACGACCTTCGCGCCCACGTCGTTGGGGGCGTAGGTCAGCTTCACGGAGTCCCCGGCCCGGATGCCCTGGAGGGTCTGCGTGAGCTGGGGCTTCGTCGTATCCACCACGTAGGTGAGCGGCGGGGCGTCCGCGGTGGCGCCCTCCAGCTGGATGCTGGACGGGCTCACGCTCTTCACCTTGCCCGTCCGGGTCTTCTGCGCTGTCGCCGTGGGCGCGGGCGTCTGCGCCAGGGCCGTCGTGCCCATGCCGCCCAGCGTGAGGACCGCCATCCACATCCATGCCTGTGCACGCATCTTCGTCACTCCTTTAGTGTGGGAAGCGGCAGGGTGGACCGCTTCCCGGGGTGAAGGCAACGGCGTGCCGGGTGGGGCCGTCAGGGAGTTGCCCTCGGGAGCGCGTCCGGTAGCCTCCCGCGGACCATGGAAGGACTGCTCGACGCGTTCATCGCCTTCATCCGCGCGGAGCGGGGCCTGTCCGGCAAGACGGTGGACGCCTACGCGGCGGACCTCACCGTGTACTTCGAGGACCTGCGCTCGCGCGGCAAGGACGACGTGACGCGCGTCAAACAGGAGGACGTGCTCGCGCACCTGGTGACGCTGGGCAAGCGGGGCCTGGGGCGCCGCAGCCAGGCGCGCCACCTGGCCGCGCTGCGCGTCTTCCACCGCTTCCTCGTGGCGGAGCGGATGGCGGACAAGGACCCCACGGAGGACGTGGACACGCCGAAGTCTCCCCGGAAGCTGCCCGTGTTCCTCACGCTGGAGGAGGTGGAGCAGCTGCTCGCCGCGCCCGACGAGCGCACCGTCACGGGCCTGCGCGACAAGGCCATGCTGGAGGTGCTCTACGCCACCGGCCTGCGCGTGACGGAGCTGTGCACGCTGGAGCTCAACAACGTGCAGCTCACGTCCGGCTACCTCGTCACCAAGGGCAAGGGCTCCAAGGAGCGCATCGTCCCGCTGGGGCGCGTGGCGATTGAGAAGGTGCAGGAATACCTGTCCCATTCGCGGCCGGAGCTGTTGGGCAAGCGCCAGGCGGACGCGCTGTTCGTCACGCCGCGCGGCGGGGGCTTCACGCGGCAGGGCTTCTGGAAGCTGCTCAAGCGCTACGCGCTGAAGGCCGGCATCCTGAAGCCGCTGTCGCCGCACAAGCTGCGCCACTCGTTCGCCACGCACCTGGTGGAGCGGGGCGCGGACCTGCGCGCGGTGCAGCAGATGCTGGGCCACGCGGACCTGGCGACGACGCAGATCTACACGCACGTCAACAGCGCGCGGCTGCGCAAGGTGTACGACGAGTTCCACCCGCGCAGCGACGCGTTCAAGCCCAAGCCCTCCGCGCGCAAGCGTCCGCCTCCGGGGTGAGGGGGACCCTGCACCGCGGGGAGGGGTGAAGGGGCGTGCGTCGCGAGCGAACGCAATCGCTTGCGGTGAAGACGCGCTCCAGGCGCCTTACGCGTGGCGCCGAAGCCGGTTCGCAGAGGAAACGACGCATTCCAGGGAAGTGGATCGCCGTGTGCAGAGCAGGACGGCGGCGGCGGACATGGCGTCCGCGGCCCTGTCGCACGGTCGTCGCGTTCCACCCCACTCGGGCGCGGTGTGGCCCACGAAGGTCTGCTCGTCCATGAAGCTCTCTCGCCAATCCCTGATGTCAGGCGTCCTGGGCCTTACCGGCTGCGTGGCGCTGTCCCTCTCTGGCTGCAAGGTGCCGGAGGCCGACGCGGCGGAAGCCAAGGCTCCGCCCAAGAAGGCCCCCACCGCCAACGTGGTGCCGGTCTCCGCCACCGCGCCCGCGGAGCCCTCCAAGGCCCGCACGCCGTTCGCCGCGGCCCGCGAGGCGTTCGAGCGCAACTCCGTGAACGCGAACCCCTTCGCGGACAACAACGGCAACATCCCGCCGTCCTGGCAGTACCAGGGCCCGCTGTTCAGCCTGAGCCACGACTATCCGCAGACGCCCGTGGCGCCGCCCGCCAATCCGCCGTGGATCGCCGCGCTCAACGGGCAGCCCATCTCCAAGGCCAACGCGCTCGCGTACGTCAACGCGCTGAAGGCCTACATCGCGCCGTCCATGCAGACGCTGCTCTACGACTACCGCCGGTGGGATGCGGCGAAGGAGGGTTGGTACAACGAGCCGTGGCTCGCCTCCATCCGCGAGAGCATCCACGGCACGTACGTGGGCTCCGAGTTCCCCGCGGCCACCTTCGCCGCGTCCGGCCTCAAGGTCGACATGACGACGTACGTGCTGACCTACTACGACAAGGTGGCGGCGTACGCGCTGGGGCAGGTGTGGGGCAAGACGGCGATGACGCCCACGCTCACCAACACGTCCGCGCAGTTCCCGGAAGGGTCCATCGTCATCAAGGTGGCGTTGACCAGCGCGCTGGCCAAGGACTGGCCGGTGATGCAGGGCGCGTCGCTGTGGCCCGTCTACGTGCCGCCGCCCAACGGGCCCTCGAACGCGAAGCCGGTGACGATGAACGCGTCGATCATGCAGTTCGACATCATCGTCAAGGACAGCAAGACGGCGCCCAAGACGGGCTGGGTGTTCTCCACGCTCGTCTACGACATGCGAGTGCCGGGCAGCCCGTGGGACAAGATGATCCCCCTGGGCGCGATGTGGGGAAATGATCCCAACGTCAACTCCACGCTGAACCCGGGCATGCCGCTGCAGGAGACGGTCATCAACCCCGCGGCGCCCGCGTACTCCACGGCGACGCTGGGGTGGGGCGGCCGCCTGTCCGGCCCGAACGACGGCGCGGTGGTGGCGCCGGCCTCCATCAACGGGCAGATCGTGCCGGCCGTGCAGGCCTCGTCGTGCATGAGCTGCCACAGCGTGGCCGAGTGGCCCATGAAGACGTTCCTCTTGCCCACCACCACGATGCCGCCGACGGTCGTGGGCGACGCCCTGGTGCTCGAGCAGCCCGGCTCCGCGGCCTGGATGAAGTGGTTCCAGGACAACCCGGGCAACGTGCCGCTGGATCCCGGGACGGTGCCCATGGACTTCGACATGGTGTTCGCCTTCAAGTCGCTGCCCGCGTGGCAGGCGGCGACGCAGGGCAACAGCGGCATGAAGGCCTTCGAGGCCGCCGACCTGGTCCGCGGCACGCCGCCCGTCAACCCGCGCGACCTCAAGTACAACGGCCAGTAGGCCCCTGAACTCCGAGAGGACCCCATGCCCATCTTCGACAAGGCCATCATCGGCGTTGGTGGCGGTGCCATGTACTACCTCGATGCGCGCATGGGGTCCGACCTCACGCCGGGCATCCGGGAGCAGCTCACGAAGCAGCTCACGCAGATAGAGAACCGGGAGTCCCGCAAGCAGGCGCTGGAGCACCTGCTGTTCGTCGGTGACAAGGACATCGACATGAAGAAGCCCCCCAGCAAGGGGGCGCTGGACCTGACGGCCGAGCGCGCCTTGTTCGCGAACACGGTGCTCATCGGCGGGCCCAACCCGTGGCACATCGAAAAGACCTTCACGCACATCGGCCGCGGCGGCAACTATGTGGTCAATCACACCCGCCAGGTGATCAGCACCCGGCCGCTCTCCACCTTCCATAACTCCAAGACCCGGGCCCAGGTGAAGGAGGAGTGGCAGAAGGTCTTCACCACGAGCGCCCCCGTGGACGGCGAGGAGGAGCTGTTCGAGCAGTCCCAGGGCTACACGACCCGCGAGAGCTTCAAGGAGGAGTGGTTGGAGGTGTTCGGCCGCGCCTATGCCCGGGGGCTGACCCGCATCTCGGGACACGTGACGAAGATCGGATGGGAGGATGGAGGAGGCGAGGACGACAAGCACTTCGAGATCACCTTCACGCCGGCGAGTTACGAGGAGGTGAATGAGCCCATCAAGGCCCGCGAGCTGCTCCTGATGACGGGCAACGGGAGCTACCTCAAGCCAACGGAGGCCAACGGCATCAAGGTCCCCGAGAACTGGGAGCAGGACCGGCGGATCATGGACATGGATCAGCTCATGCGCCACCTGGCGACCAGCGGGACGACGGGCAAGACCGTCTGCATCCAGGGCGGCAACGCGGCCATCGACGCGGTCGAGCAGACGATCCGGTACGGCCACAAGGTGCACTGGCTGGTGCGCTCCGGGGTGAACATCCTCTCCAACTCCCTGCTCGTGCATGCCCCCAAGCTCGCCGACAACGGGACCCACCTGAACCGGGGGGTCACGTCGACCTTTCAGAAGAACGTGAGCTACTCGGAGGTCGAAAGCACCGGGGGCACGACCCTCCAGGTGAAGGCCTACAAGGTGGAGCTCAACAAGTCGAAGACGCTCCTGACCACCCTCGACGACGTCCACGTCTACGTCTACTGCATCGGGAACGAGGTGAACGACAGCCCGTCCGGGGTGGCGAAGCTGCTGGTCGACAGCCAGCTGGTGGACGTGAAGTCCAACAAGGTCGACGACCCGAAGCTGGAGGCCATCTACGACGAGGGCTGGCTCTTCCGGAGCCTGTCGAGGCGGAAGGGGGCGCTGAAGGAGGCGGCCATCGGGCTGCGGAAGAAGTTCTCCGAGCGCTGCCGCATCGACGTGCTGGGCGCGGCGTCCTTCATGCTCGTTCCACCGCAAGGGGAGCTCGGGAGCAAGCTGAAGCCCCTGACGAACTACCAGATCCAATCCGTCGCGGACGTGCGCCAGCTGGCGGCCATCAAGGACGTGATGCGGGCGTACTGCAACAGCCTGAGTGGCGCCTCGCTGGACCCGACGAACGCGAACTTCCTGGGCGGCACGAAGAACGAGATCGCCGCCTTCATCGCCATGCACTACGAGTTCATCCCCCCGGTCGTCGCGGATGAGCTCACCACCTTCCTCATGCTCGTGCGGACGCGGGACGAGTTCACCAACGGCTACACCGGCACGGAGATTCAGGGCATCCAGGACGCCCTGAAGCGGATCGACGACTACTTCGAGAAGAACGCGGAGGTTCGGAGGTTCCTGGAGAAGAAGATGACCCAGGTGGTGATGGACTACCGCAAGCTCATGCTCACCCCGTTCCAGGTGGAGATCCCCACGTTGAAGTGGCTGGACATCCACTGGGACAGCTGAGCCGGGCGGTCACCATCCTGACAGACGGCTATCACGAGGCGGGCCCAGGATGGCGTCATGAGCACGAACGCCTTGCCACCCCTGACCCTGCTGGAGCTGGCCGACACCGGCCTGCCCGGCATCGAGAGCTACTCTCCCTTCTGCCTCAAGGCCCAACGCGCGCCACGTTCTTCCACTTCATGCGCGCCGCGAGCTGAGGGCTTCCGTCCGATAGCGGAGGGTTGTGCGTGCGTGGAAGCACACCACCCAACGATCAAACGTTGGACACCTCCATGGCACGGACGTGCCGGTGCGGACGTCTTCTACGATTCGCGCATGAACCCGACTCCGAACACTCCCCCCACTGGCGAACCCTTTCCCCTGCAAGCGACTTCGCTGGAGTCGATTGATGCGCTCATCCAGCGCGTCGACGGCATGTCGGAGCTGGAGCTGGATCATCTGCCGCTGGGGATGATCCAGCTCGACGGGCAGGGCCGGATCCTCAAGTTCAACCGGACCGAGGCCTCGCTGGCGCGCATCCAGGCGCGCGAGCAGCTCGGCAAGAACTTCTTCTACGACGTCGCGCCGTGCACCCGCGTGCGGCAGTTCTTCGGCCTGTTCCAGGAGGGCGTGCGGGCAAAGAAGCTCTACCAGACGTTCGGCTTCGTCTTCCGCTTCGCGCACGGCGCGCGCCACGTGGCCATCACGCTGTTCTACAGCGACAAGACGGATTCGGTCTGGGTGCTGGTGTCCGACAAGAAGATGCCTGACGCGCGCTGAAGCCGCGTCAGCGCACGAAGCCCGCCACGGGGCTTTCGAAGACCTTGCTCACGACGTTCATCGTCCGGAGCCAGGCATGCGCCTCCTCGCCAAGCCGCCCGTAGACGCGCACGTCCACGGGCTTCGCGACACCGAGGAGCGCCTTGAACTCCGGCCAGCTGGAGATGCGCCGGATGTGCTCCATGACCTGGCGCGAGTCCGCGAACGTGATGACCACGCCGACCTCCGTGTCGTCAGGCCGGGCGTGGAACTGGATGCTGAGCAGGCTGCTGACGCCTTCGGCCTCCAGGCGCTGCACCGCGGCCTGAAGGGTGGCGGTGAGGACAGGGAAGGGCGCCGTCCGTTCGAGCACCTCCACGAGGGTGATCCGCTCACGGGCTGCCTGTTCCATCCGCGTGCTCCTTCCGGGCTTCCTCTGGGGGCGAGCCACACGCTAGGGAGTGGCTCCGGAGGGGTCCATGGCCTTTCGAGTCCAGATCGCTGTCCTGCTCCTCGCCTTGCTTGGTGCGTGTACCACCCCAAGGGGCAGGGTGCGGCTGGATACGGGCGAAGGTGCACCCATCGAGTACAGCCCGCCTTCTCCCGTCCGGGCCGTGACCGTGGGGGAGGGTGCCTTCGAGGAGGCACTGACCGAACTGGTGCTGGTCACACCTCTGCGCCTCCGCGCTTCGCGGTCAGGCGACTGGGTGCGCGCGTCCTACGCCACGGGTGATACGGACCGTGCCTTTGGGGGCTTCTGCGAACCGGGACTTCGTCGGGGCGACTGCATCTCGTTGCTCGAAGACGTGATGGGCCTGAGTGACTGGGACAAGTTCAGCGTGGCGCTCGGGCTGTCCCTGCATCCGCTCAAGGAGAGCATCTCCAGGGCGGTGGAGGAGACCCTGGCGCCCCAGCTGTTCTACACGATGATCGCCACGGGCCTCGTGACCTGGGTGGCGCTCGCCGCGAATCCCGAACCTGCCTTCACCAAGGCCGCTGCGGTCATTTCCGCGCTGCTATTGATCTACCTGGGCGCGGAGACGTTCCTGGAGCTGATTGACGCGAGCCAGGACCTGAAGCTCGCGACGGACCAGGCCACCACCTGGAAGGAACTGGATGCGTCCGGCCAGCGCTTCGCGACCCGGGTCGGTCCATCCATCGCGCGAGTCCTGGTCCTCGCGGTCACGGTCGCCGTGAGCCACGGCCTGACCGGTGGCGCGTCGTTGCTGGCGGCCCGGCTCGCGACGCTGCCGAACTTCCCGGGAGGCGCGGCGGTGGCCTCACGCGCGGGCATCAACGTCGCGAGCCTCGATCAGGTGAGGGCGGTATCTGTCTCGGGCGGAGTCATCACGCTCGCCCTGTCGCCTACGGCTGTCGCCATGGCAGCGAAGCCTCCGGCCAGCACTACGCCGAGTGGGGCACGCTCCTGGAACTCCTTCAGTGCCCTCAAGCGGGCCCGGGGACCCGCAGGGCCAGGGAAGCAGTGGCACCACATCGTCGAGCAGACGGACGGCAACGTGCGGCGCTTCGGTCCCCAGGCCCTGCACAACACCGAGAACGTGATCGCCCTCGACGAATCCATCCACCAACAAATCAGCAGGTACTATTCATCGAAGGATCCCTTCACCACGGGGGGACAGACGACCGTGCGGCAATGGTTGAGCAGCCAGTCCTTCCAGGCCCAACGTGACTTCGGGATGATGATCCTCATGCGCTATGGAGTCGTTCCCTGAGTACACGCAAGTTTCAAAAGGCCAGCATCGAAGAGCTCGTCCAGTGGTATGCGGAGGGATCGGTCGCGTATGGGCAAGCACTGGATGCCGCAAACTCACGGGCCGCCAACCGCGCCAACGACAAAATCATGGGGGCCTACCAGGAGCTCCGGAGCCGTGATGCGCTGTCCCAGCTCATCCCCCTGCTCAAGAGCGAGGACGAAACCCTCCGGCTGCACGTCGCAGCCCATGTCCTGGGATTCGCTCCCGAGCTTGGCGAACCGACGTTGCTCTGGCTCTCGAAGCGTCCCGGGCTCCTCGGGTTCCGTGCGGAGTACGTCCTCAAGGCCTGGCGCGAGGGCACACTCAAATTCCCCTGAGCGCGCCTCCCGGCGCTCTGTTCTCACCGGCGCTCAACGGAACACTCGAATTCCCCTGATCAGGTCTCGACCGAGCGGGGAACGGGCTCCTGGTCCGCATCCGGGAAGACCTGCCGTGCGGCGTCCACCGTGTTGCGCAGATACTGAAGGTAGCTGGCGGAGCCCCCTGTGCTGGCACCGAGGTCCGGCGCGAGCACGGGCTTTCGTGGGCCGAGCGTCATCAGGCCCCCAAGGCGGCATCCATGGCCTGCCGGATGAGTGGCCGGGCAAGCTCACGAACATGCGCGGCCAGATGCTCCTCGCTCGCCGGATCCAGGGACTGACACGCGGTAGGGAAGGCCAGCTCCAGATCCACCCGAACATCCAGCTCCACCTCGCTCAACACGGCCTCGGCGTCGCCGCGCCCGCACTTCGAGAGGGCGCTGGCGATCCTCGCGGCGTTCACCAGTCGTGAGGCCCAGTCCTGAAGCTCGGTGAAGGACAGCCGCTGGTGGGCATCCCAGGCCGTGCACTCGTCGAAGCGGGCCTCGTTGAACTCCTCGATCTTCCGCTTGAAGGCGACGCGCTGCCCCGGTGCCACCGGCTGCTCGCTCTTGATGACGAGCCCCTCCGCCCAATTGTCGGCCAGCGGAGGCAGGCCCAGCATCGCCGGGAGCCGCGTCAGCGCTCGCGTGGGCGCGGCTTCCATCTGCGCCCGGGTTCCTCGCGCCACGAGGGGAGGCGTATGCACCCCCGCGGCCCTCGCGGCCGTCTCCACGTCGCGATGCGAGAGCATTACCCCTTCGTCCTCGTCCGACCGGGCCACGAGGATATCGAACAGCACCCAGTGAAGGCCCGGCGCGTACCAGATGCCCGTCTGGACCGGCATCATCCCCGGCACCGCGGGGACCTCCGGGTGGGGATAGCGGCCTCCCAGCAGCTCTCCGTAGAGGTAGACGCGCGCGTCGCTGAGCCCCAGCGTCCGGACCACCTCCAGCGCGGCGTTGCTCAAGGACAGGCGCAACAGCTGCCAGCCAAAGAAGGAGTCCCCCTCCTCGAGCCAGGCCTTGCGCTTGCCAAAGTGGACCGCCCCGTCCTGCACGCCCAGCACGAGCTGCGCGCCATGGAGCTTCTCCAGTGCCACCCAGCTCCCGGAAGGACTGGCCTGCCCCCGTGCATCACCCGCGGAGGACATTTTCAGGAAGGGTCGGAAGCGCATGGGCTCAGTTTCCGCCCAGGTCCCCCAGATTCAAACCGTAGGGATCCGTCGTCGTGCGCCGGGGCCCAGGCTCCGGCGCACCGGGCGCCAGCGGGGCCACGCGGATCAACCCCGCGGCCCTCAGCCGCTCCACGGACCGTGACGCGGCCAGCTCTCCCATGGCCGCCGTACGCAGCGCCTGCCGGATGCTCCGGCTGCCCCTCAGCTTGGAGTAGAGATACAGGTCGTCCGCCGTCAGATCCGGCGGGGCAGGGCGGGGGATGGGCTCGAACACCAGCCGTCCGTCCAACGCGAACAGCGCATCACTCAACGCCAGCGTCAGCCCCACCTCCGCCTCGCGGTACAGCGCGTGCGCCTCCGGCACCGGCCCCCGCTCCAGCACCTGCGCCGCCAACGCCACCGCCAGGTCGTACTTGCGCGACGACAGGAACGCGCGCACCAGCGCCAACAGCTCCGTGAACTCCGTGGACTCGCCCACCGTGAGGCCCGTCGACCGGTGCGGCGCCAGCGCGCCTCGCCGGTACAGGTGCAGCACCCAGCGCGCCGCGAACAACGGGGCCTCCCTCGCGCTCGCCAGCAGCTCGCCCAGCGTCGCGCCTCCGGACGCCAGGTCCAGGAGCACGTCCTCCTCCTCGGAGAACGTCTCCACCGCGAACTCGCGGAACACCCGGAACGTGGTGTCCAGGCGCGGGAAGATGTCCCGGAACTGCGCCCACTCCTGCACCCTGGCCACCGCGTCCCGGTGCAGCGTGCTCAATG
Organism: Corallococcus sp. CA054B; assembly: GCF_003611625.1. NCBI lineage: Bacteria > Pseudomonadati > Myxococcota > Myxococcia > Myxococcales > Myxococcaceae > Corallococcus > Corallococcus sp. CA054B. The sequence goes on along the minus strand of NZ_RAVY01000110.1, from coordinate 8,845 downwards.
GCAGCCGCAGTCCCACCGCCCTCCCGGACAGGGGCAGCCCCGGCGTGAACTCCACCTCGCCCGACTCCCAGGCGTAGCAGTCGAACAGCGCCTCGCGCGCCTTGTGCTCCATGGCCTCCGTCAGCTGCGACAGCTCCACGAAGCAGCGCTGCACCAGGAACGTGCCGTAGGGCAGGTTCGCCCCTTCCGCCGCCTCGAACGCCGCCGCCGCCCGGGGCGCGTCCAGGATGCGCAGGTTCACCAGCACCTGCGCCAGGTGCTCCCTCGGATCCGTGGAGGCCACCCCCACCAGGTGCCCGTCCCGCAGGTAGAACTCCCGGCGCACCGCGCCCCGCTCCACCCGCAGCGTCCCCTCCACCCCTGGCGTCGCGAACAGCGGGGGCACCACCAACTGGAGCCGGTAGCTGGCCAGGTTTCCTGTGAACGCTTCCATCCGTGGGCGCCCTCCAAGGCAGGTCGCATGCTGCGCCGGCGGCCAGGGTACCTGGGAGACTTGAGACGTCTCAACCCCCCGAAACTGCTGGGCTTTTACTGCCCGGGCGAAATGTTCCAGGAATGCAGGGCACGCGAATGTCAGACATTGAAAGGGCTCACCCGTCCCAACGGAAGGTTGCAGCACGGCGGCGGGTGTGCGAACGAGCCCTGTCCTCCACCCGTCATTCGGAGCGCGAATCGCGATGCGGATTCTCTCAGGCGTCCAGTCGTCCGGAAGGCTGCACATCGGCAACTATTACGGGGCGATGCGGCAGTTCGTGCAGCTCCAGGATCAGGGCGAGGCCTACTACTTCATCGCCAACTACCACGCGCTCACCACCGTGAGGGATCCCAAGCTCGCGTTGGAGCTCACGCGCGACGCGGCGCTCACGTACCTGTCGCTGGGCCTGGATCCGAAGAAGGCCGTCCTCTTCCGCCAGAGCGACGTGAAGGAGGTCCTGGAGCTCAACTGGATCCTCGGCACCGTGGTGCCCCAGGCCCACCTGGAGCGCGCGCACAGCTACAAGGACAAGATCCAGAACAACATCAGCCCGGACTTCGGTCTCTTCGCCTACCCGGTCCTGATGGCCGCGGACATCCTGCTCTACGGCGCGGACCAGGTGCCGGTGGGCAAGGATCAGATCCAGCACATCGAGTTCGCGCGCGACTGGGCCGTGAAGTTCAACACCCAGTACGTCCCCGGCTACGACCCGGCGGATCCGGAAGGGAAGGAGCGGGGCCACGCGCCCGGCATCCTCAAGCTTCCTGCCGCCTTCGTGCAGGAGAACGCCGCCACGGTGCCCGGCATCGACGGACGCAAGATGTCCAAGTCCTACGGCAACACGCTGGAGCTGTTCGGCGACGAGAAGGACATCAAGAAGCGCATCATGTCCATCAAGACGGACTCCACGCCCGTGGACGCCCCCAAGCCCACCACGGACGCGCCGCTCTATGACCTGCTCAAGCTGATGCTCCCGCCCGGTGAGTTCTCCGACGTGGACGCGTCCTGGAAGGCCGGCGGCAAGGGCTACGGCGACTTCAAGAAGAAGCTGCTGGAGGCCTTCCACGTCAACTTCGGCCCCGCCCGCCAGCGCCGCCAGGAGCTGCTCAACGACCCTGGCGAGTTGGAGCGCATCCTCGCGGACGGCGCCAACCGCGCCCGGGCCGAAGCCACCCGCCTGATGGACAAGGTGAGACGGGCCGTGGGAATCCCCTGAACACCCGTTCCTGTTCAAATGTTTGACCCCCCTGGGAGGCATTGCTAAGGAGGTCTGTCCCCCCGGCGCTCGTAAAGGCCGGGATTTCGGCCCCTTCCGCATGACGAAGTTCCCATCCCCCCAGAAGGACGCCGGCCGGTGAGCGAAGGTCGCAAGCCCCCACCGCCCGACGACCTCCCGCCGGACCCCGACGGGGAGGGATTGCCGCGCACGCCCGGAGACGCCTTCCGGGTGGCGCTGCCCAACTTCGAGGGTCCCCTGGACCTGCTGCTCCATCTCATCAAGGAGCACCGGGTCGATATCTTCGACATCCCGCTGGCGCTGATTACCGCCAAGTACCTCGAGTACCTGGAGCGCATGCGGGAGCTGAACCTGGACATCGCCGGGGAGTTCCTGGTGATGGCCTCCACGCTCGCCCACTTGAAGAGCCGCATGCTCCTGCCCCGGCAGGACGCGGCCCAGGTGCCGGAAGGGGCGGACGCGCTCGCGGCGGTGGAGGAGGCGCAGGACCCTCGCGCGGAGCTGGTGCGCCGGCTGTTGGAGTACCAGAAGTACAAGGACGCCGCGGAGCACCTGGCCAAGCAGGACATCCTGGACCGGGACGTGTTCGCCCGGAAGGTGCCCGTGGAGGCCGTCCCCATCCCCGAGGACGAGGTGGGGCTCCAGGAAATCAGCGTCCTGAAGCTGGTGGAGGCGCTCGACCGGGTGCTCGATCGGCTGACGCCCAAGGTGCAGCACGAGGTGGTGCTGGAGCGCGTCAGCCTGTCGGAGGCCATCCTCCGGCTGGCGGAGCGGCTCAAGAAGGACGGGCAGGTGGTGTTCGAGGCGCTGTTCACGGAGGCGGCCACGCGCCAGGAGGTGGTCATCACCTTCATCGCCATGCTGGAGATGGTGAAGCGCCGCCTCATCAAGGTCTTCCAGGAGGAGCCCCTGGGCCCCATCCAGGTGACGCCCAACGGGGACGCGCTGGAGAAGCTCATCCCCACGGAGGTCGACGAGAGTGACTACCGGTAACGGTCCCGACGATGGTGACGAGACGCCCGCCCCCGGCACGCCCGGCGGCCCCGGACAGTTCTCCGAGGAGGAGATCGCCGCCGTCACCGGCCCGGGCCCCGACGACGCGGAGCTGGACGGGGTGGAGGCGGCCGCCATCGAAGAGGACTCGGACGACAACGACAGCGTCCCGGACCTCCAGTCCTCCTTCGAGAAGCTGCTCGCCAAGAGCCGCAACCTCTCCCCGGACCGCATCCGCACGGTGCTGGAGAGCGTGCTCTTCGTCGCCGAGCGCCCCCTGTCCGTGGACGAACTCTACCAGGCCACCGGCATCCCCAGGGACCCCATCCTCCAGGCGCTGGATCAGCTCTCCGGCATCCACCGCGAGGGCATCAGCGGCGTCGTCCTCTACGAGGTGGCGGGCGGGTGGCAGTTCCGCACGGACCCCCACTCCGCGGAGTACGTCCGGCGCTACCTGCGGGTGAAGCCGCAGCGGCTCACCCGCGCTGCGGTGGAGACGCTGGCCATCATCGCGTACCGGCAGCCCGTCACCCGGCCAGAGCTGGAGGACATCCGCGGCGTGGACTGCGGCGCGGTGCTCAAGGCGCTGATGGACCGCAAGCTGGTGAAAATCCTGGGGAAGCGGGAAGAAGTCGGCCGCCCCATCCTTTATGGAACCACGCGCGAGTTCCTGGAGTTCTTCGCGCTGAAGGACCTCTCCGCGCTGCCCACGCTCCGGGAATTCCATGAGTTGACCCAGGAGCACCGGGAAATCGTGGAGAAGGAGGCGGCGCCGCCGGCTCCGAAGGCGGAGGGGACGGTGGCGGCGCTGTCGGACCCGAACTTCACGAAGCGGATGGAGAAGAACGAGGCGGCCAGCGAGGCCGCTTTGGAAGAGCTGGAGGAGGCCATGGCGGCCGCGGAGCGGAGCCAGAAGGTCAGCGCCAGCATCCTGGAAAGCCCCCCTTCGCCCGAGAAGGGTGATAGCGAGGGGCCCAAGCCCGAGTGATGGGCGGCAACTGGAAGAAGGCACGGAATGGCGGCGGAACGTTTGCAGAAGTACCTGGCTCGCGCGGGAGTTGCTTCGCGCCGGCACGCGGAAGAACTCATCACCTCCGGTCGCGTCGGAGTGAACAACGAGACGGTGACGGAGCTGGGCAGCCGGGTGGAGCCCGGGGTGGACCTGGTGACCGTCGATGGGAAGCTCGTCACGCCGCCGGAAGAGTCGTCCTACTACCTGCTGTACAAGCCCGTGGGCGTCGTGACGACGCTGTCGGATCCGCAGGGCCGGCCCACGGTGGCCAGCTATGTGGAGGAGACGGGCCGCCGCCTGTTCCCCGTAGGCCGTCTGGACTACGACGCCGAGGGGGCGCTGCTCTTCACGGATGACGGTGCGCTGGCGCACAAGCTCACGCACCCGAGCTTCCAGGTGCCTCGCTCGTACCTGGCGAAGGTGAAGGGCGTGCCGGACATGCCCACGCTGGAGAAGCTGCGCGGTGGCGTGCGGCTGGAAGACGGCATGGCCACGCCGGTGTCCGTGGACATCTTCGAGAAGGCCGAGCGCAACACCTGGCTGAAGATCGTCGTGGCGGAGGGCCGGCCGCACCTCATCAAGCGCCTGTGCGCGGCGGTGGGGCACCCGGTGGTGCGCCTGTTCCGTCCGAACTACGCGGGCGTGGGCGTGGAGGGTCTGCGTCCCGGCGAGCTGCGGCCGCTGAAGGTCGCGGAAGTGATGCAGCTGACGGAGGTGGCGGAGGGCCGCGCGCAGCCGGCGGCCTCGGAGATGAAGCTGCCGCCGCGCCGTCACGGGCGTTCGGCTCCGGGCTTCAGCGGGGCGGATGACGACGACGTCGAGCTGTCAATGGACGACGACGCGCCGGTGGCGCCGCGCAAGACGGAGCGCGCGGCGAAGAAGGCTCCGACGGGGCCCAAGACTCGCGAGGCGCGTCCGGAGCGCAAGGAGTGGAAGGGCGTGCAGGACGGTGGCACGCGTCCGCCGAAGTTCGCGAAGCGCGGGGCGACGCTGGCCGCGGACGACGACGCGAATCTGGATGACGTGCCGACGTTCGACGACGACGGTGACGAGACGGAGTCGGACGCCGCCGAGGGAGCCACCTACGGCAAGGCCGCGCGAGGCGCGGGCCGTTCCAGCAAGCCCGAGGGTGAGCGTGCTCCCCGTGGCGCCGCGCGGTTTGGCAAGCCGGCCGGTGCGGGCCGCTCCGAGGGTGGTGCGTCGCGCGGCGGTGGCCGGTTTGGTGCCGAGGGTGGTGCGTCGCGCGGTGGTAGCCGGTTCGGAAAGCCGGCCGGTGCGGGCCGTGGTGGTGACGAGGCGCCGCGCGGTCGCTTCGGCAAGCCGGCCCGTGCGGGCGCAGAGGGTGATGCTCCCCGTGGCGGTGGCCGCTTCGGCAAGCCGGCCGGTGGCAGCCGCTTCGGTGACGAGGGTGGCGCTCGCGGCGGTGGTCGCTTCGGCAAGCCCGCGGGCCGCTTCGGTGACGAGGGTGGTGCGCCTCGCGGCGGTGGTCGCTTCGGCAAGCCTACGAGCCGCTTCGGCGGTGAAGACGGCGGCGCTCCTCGCGGCGGTGGCCGCTTCGGCAAGCCTGCCGGTGCGGGTCGTTTCGGCGGCGAAGAGGGTGGCGCGGGCCGCTTCGGCAAGCCGGCCCGGGCTGGCCGCGGTGGTGATGAGGCTCCGCGCAGCGGCTTCGGCAGGCCGGCCCGTGCGGGCGCCGAGGGTGGCGCGTCGCGAGGCGGGGACCGCTTCGGCAAGCCTTCGAGCCGCTTCGGCGGTGAAGAGGGCAGTGCGCCGCGCGGTGGCAGCCGGTTCGGAAAGCCGGCGGGCCGTGGCGGTGACGAAGGCGCCCCGCGCGGTGGCGGTCGCTTCGGCGCCGAGGGTGGCGCTCCTCGCGGCGGTGGTCGCTTCGGCAAGCCGGCGGGCCGCTTCGGTGACGAGGGCGGTGCTCCTCGCGGTGGCAGCCGGTTCGGAAAGCCGGCGGGCCGCTTCGGTGACGAGGGTGGCGCTCGCGGCGGCGGTCGCTTCGGCAAGCCCGCGGGTCGCTTCGGCGCCGAGGGCGGTGCTCCTCGCGGCGGTGGCCGTTTCGGCAAGCCGGCCGGTGCGGGCCGTGGCGGAGACGAAGGCGGCGCTCCTCGCGGCCGCTTCGGCAAGCCGGCGGGTGGCAGCCGCTTCGGTGGCGAAGAGGGTGGCGCCCGTAGCGGTGGCCGCTTCGGCAAGCCGGCCGGTGCGGGTCGTTCCGAGGGCGGCGCGCGTGGTGGTGCCCGCTTCGGCAAGCCTGCTGGCGCGGGCGGTGACCTTCCGGAGCGCCGTGAGTGGAAGCCGCGCGGCGAGTCCGCGGGCCGTCCCGAGCGGAAGCCCCGCGGCGAGGACTCCGGCAGCCGGTCTCGCGGCGGCGGTGAGTCCTCGTCCAGCGCCTCCGGCGAGCGCATCGTCCGCGCGGGCGTGAAGAAGGCCCCTCCGGGCGAGCGCGGCGGCTACCAGGACTTCAAGGAGCGCAAGACGCGCGCCTCCGAGCCGAGCTGGAACAGCAAGGCGCCTCGGGGAGGGGCAGGCCGTCCGCCCCCTCGTGGTGGCCGCTCCCGCTGAACCAACACCTTCCTCCTGGGTCGCTCCGTCGGTGGGCGGCCCGGGAGGGCGTTGATATAACCGCCGCCTACCTCCAGCGTCCGCCGCTCCGGGAGAACGATGCGAATCCGCGTGCGACCCCTCTTCCTCGCCCTGACCCTGCTCGTCGGGTGCAACGGCAACCGGGATCAGCTCCTCGCGGAGATCCAGGACCCCCGTCCCGAAGTCCGCGCCGCGGCCGTGCGAAAGCTGGCCGAGCAGAACAACGCGGACGACCTGGTCCTCTTCACCCGCGCCGCCAAGGACCTCTCCGCCATCGTCCGCGGTGAAGCCGCCAGCGCGCTCGGGGAGAGCCAGGATCCGCGCGTCGTGGACCTGCTCGGAGAGCTCCTGGAGGATCCGGACGAGGCCGTGCAGGGCCAGGCCGCCCTGGCGCTCGCCAAGGTGAAGAACGACAAGGCCAAGGCGTACCTCACGCTCCAGTACGGACGGCGGGGCCGCGCCACGCGCCGGGTCATCGTCCAGGCCCTCAAGAGCGCCAACGTCCCCGGCGCCATGGCCACCGTCGTCGCCGCCGAAGCCAAGGGCCTCTGGGACCGCAACCTCCTGGCCCTCACCGAAGGCGCGCTCCCGGAACGCGTGGGCGCCGCCGAGGAGCTGGGCAAGAGCGGCCGCGTGGAGGCGGTGAACCGGCTGCTGCCCATGGTGCGCGACAGCCAGGTCATCCTCGCCGCCGCCGCCGTGCGCGGGCTGGGAGACGCGGGCGACACCCGCGCGGTGGCCCCCATCGCGCTGCTCCTCGACGAGAGCTTCCCGGAGCTGCGCGAATCCGCCATCGGCGCGCTGATGAAGCTGCAGGACCCGACGGCCGCGACGAAGCTCCAGGCGGTGGCGGTGGAGAAGAGCGCGGTGAGCCCGCTGGCCACCGACGCCATCCTGACCTTCCCGCGCACGCCCGTGACGGACGCCGCGCTGTGCGCCATCGCGCTCGACGGCGCCCGGGCCGAGGCCCGCGACGCCGCCCGTGCCATGCGTTCGCGAGGCGGCTGCCCGGCGGACCCCATCGCGGACCGGCTGTCGCGCCCGGCCTCCGCGGCGTCAGGGCTCCAGGCGGTGACGGGCCTGGGTCCGGCGGCGCAGGCGCTGCTGCCCAAGGTGACGCCGTGGCTCAACCAGCCGGACGTCGGGCTGCGCACGCTCGCGGTGGAGGCGGTGACGCACGTGGGCGACGCCTCCGTGGTACCCGTCATCCAGAAGCTCTACGAGCAGGAGGTCGCCGGGCTCACGGCGCTGCGCGCGGACTGGATCCCGCAGGCGCTGCCGCGGAAGTACGCCGCGGACCTGGATCCGTCGGCCCCGCGCCCGGAAGCGGCGAGGGCGAAGGACGATCCCCGATCCGGTAAGCACGCGCAGCTCTTCGAACGGCTCCAGGCGCTCAACGCGGCCCGCGCCAAGGAGGCCGGGCGCGTGGTGGTGCCGCCGCGAGTCCCCTCGGAGCTGAGCGACGACGTGGAGCCCGCGAAGCTGCAGCCGCTGGCCACCTTGCTCACCGCGATGGGTGCGCTGAAGGCGCCCGGAGCGCTGGAGATCCTCAAGGGCTACGCGGACGACGTGAGCCCGGTGCTGCGCGCGGCGGCGCTGGTGGGGCTCGCGTCCGTGGGGCCCGAGGGCATGGAGGTGACCCGCGCGGCGCTGCTGGAGCCCGACCGCGAGCTGCAGAAGACGCTGGCGCTGGCGCTGGCGGAGCAGGGCGAGGCCGGGCAGCTCGCGCTGATCGCGTCGCTGCCGAAGATGGGCAGCGAGAAGCTGGTGGTCCTGGATGCGCTGACGCGCGTGGGACCGCCGCCCGCGTCCGCGTCGGAGGCGTTGCAGGGCGTGGTGAAGGAGGGTGGGGCGGAGGCGGCGCTCGCGGCGCAGCTCCTGGGGCGGATGGGCGCGAAGGACGCGGTGCCCACGCTGCTCAAGGCGCTGGATGACTCCAACAGCGTGGCCCGGCGCGACGTGCTGCTGGCGCTGGGGGCCATGGGCGACGCGAAGTCCGCGGAGGTGGTGGGGCGGGACCTGTACCACGACCTGCCGGAGATCCGCGCCGCGGCGGCCACGGCGCTGCGCAAGATGAACACCGGCGCGGAGGCCGAGCCGCTGGACGCGCTGAAGGGCGACTACTTCCGCGAGGTCCGCGTCGCGGCGGGGGCCTCGCTGACGAAGGAAGGCACGGCGGCCGGCGGAGCGCGGTGAATGGAGTCGCGCGCGCTCAAGGACAAGGCGACGGAGGCCTTCGGTAAGGGCCGCTTCGCCAAGGCCGCCGAGCTGTACGAGGACTACTGCCAGGCGGAGCCGAAGGATCACCAGAGCCGCTTGCGCATGGGGGATGCGTGGTCCAAGGCCGGTCAGCGCGACCGCGCCGTCTCCGCGTACCAGTCCGCGGCGGAGGGCTTCGCGAAGGAGGGCTTCCTCCCGCGCGCCATCGCCGCGAGCAAGCTGATCCTCGAGCTGGATCCGTCCCACCAGGGCGTGCAGCAGATGCTCGCGGACCTGTACGCGCGAAGGGGCACGCCGGCCACCACCAAGGCGAAGCCGAAGGACG
>NZ_RAVY01000010.1:0-88699 GCF_003611625.1 Corallococcus sp. CA054B | reverse complement strand
GCCTTATCGTCGGCAGCGTCAGATGTGTATAAGGGACAGGGGCGGGACATGGGAGGATGACCCTTTACGGCACGGGGCGGCTTGACGGAATGTCCGGCGTACAGCGGTGTTGAGCCGGACGCCCGGGAACCCTAGGCTGCCCGCCGCCCAGGCCGACAGAGGGGACATGAACACCGACATTCGCGCGCTCACCGAACGCGTGCAGCAGGAAAGCAGCTTCGTCGAGGTCCTCAACCAGGAGACCGGCAAGGTCATCGTCGGGCAGCGGTACATGCTCGAACGCATCCTCATCGGCCTCTTGTGCAACGGCCACGTCCTCCTGGAGGGCGTGCCCGGACTCGCCAAGACGCTGACCGTGCGCACCGTGGCGGACTCGCTCAGCGCCACCTTCATGCGCGTGCAGTTCACGCCCGACCTGCTGCCGGCGGACCTCGTCGGCACCATGATCTACAACCAGCAGACGGCCGCCTTCACCGTCCGCAAGGGGCCCATCTTCGCGAACATCGTCCTCGCGGACGAAATCAACCGCGCCCCCGCCAAGGTCCAGTCCGCCCTCCTGGAGGCCATGGCCGAGCGCCAGGTCACCATCGGCGACCAGACCTTCGGCCTGCCCTCGCCCTTCCTGGTGCTGGCCACCATGAACCCCATCGAGCAGGAGGGCACGTATCCCCTCCCCGAAGCGCAGGTGGACCGCTTCATGCTCAAGGTGAAGGTGGGCTACCCGACCCGTGATGAGGAGAAGGTCATCATGGACCGGATGTCCGGCGGCTCGTCGCCGAAGGTCCAGCGGGTCATCGCGCTGGAGCACCTGGTGCGCGCGCGCGAGCTCGTCCACGCCATCTACATGGACGAGAAGGTGAAGGAGTACATCCTCAACGTGGTGTTCGCCACGCGTGAGCCCGCGCGCTACGGCCTCAAGGACCTGGCGGACTACATCCAGTTCGGGGCCTCGCCGCGCGCCACCATCGCGCTCGCGCAGGCGGCCCGCGCGCACGCGTTCCTGCGCCACCGCGGCTTCGTCACCCCGGAGGACGTGAAGGCCATCGCCTTCGACGTGCTCCGCCACCGCATCGCGATGACCTACGAGGCGGAGGCCGAGGAACTCACCCAGGAGAAGATCATCCAGCGCGTCTTCGACCGCGTGGAAGTCCCCTGACAAGGCCCCGGTAAGAGCGCGCCCGTGCTGCCCAAGGACCTCATCCGCCGCATCCGCAAGTTGGAGATCCGCACCCGCAAGGTGGTCTCCGACATGCTGGCCGGCCAGTACCACTCGGTGTTCAAGGGCCGCGGCATGGCCTTCTCCGAGGTGCGCCAGTACCAGCCCGGCGACGAGATCCGCTTCATCGATTGGAACGTCACCGCGCGCATGAACGAAGCGTTCATCAAGGTCTTCACCGAGGAGCGCGAGCTCACGGTGATGCTCCTGGTGGACGTGTCCGCCTCCAACGAGTTCGGCTCCAAGGACCGCACCAAGGCGGAGGTCGCCGCGGAGGTGGCCGCGCAGATTGCGTTCAGCGCCATCGCGAACAACGACCGCGTGGGGCTCATCCTCTTCTCGGACCGGGTGGAGAAGGTCGTCCCGCCGCGCAAGGGCCGCACGCACGTGCTGCGGCTCGTGAGCGACATCCTCACCTTCAAGCCCAAGGGCCACGGCACGGACCTGTCCGCGGGGCTCACGTACCTGACGCAGGTGTCCAAGCGGAAGGCCGTGACGTTCCTCGTGTCGGACTTCATGGCCACGGGCTACGAGAAGCCGCTGCGCCTCGTCGGCCGCCGCCACGACCTGGTGCCGGTGGTCATCGAGGATCCGCTGGAGCAGCGCTTCCCCGCCCACGGCCTGGTGGAGATGGAGGACCCGGAGACGGGCGAGCGCTTCGTGGTGGACACCAGCTCCACCGCCGTGCGCGGCAGGTTCATGCGCGCCATGCAGGCCCAGCGCGACGAGCGCCGCAAGCTGTTCAAGAAGCTGGAGCTGGACCACGTGGAGCTGCGCGCCGGGGATGATCACGGTAAGGCGCTGGCCAACTTCTTCCGCGCGCGGGCCCGGAGGATGGCGGCATGAGACACGCGCTCGTCCTCGCGGCCGTCCTCTTTGTCAGCGCGCCGGCCGTGTGGGCCCAGGCCCCCTCGCCCAAGGCCCCGGTCGCCCTGGAGACGGTGACGCCCACGGGCGCGTCCGCGCGGGTGGAGCCGGAATCGGTGCACATCGGCGAGCCCTTCACCTACCAGGTGACGCTCACGCACCCGAAGGACCAGCGCTATGAGCTGGTGGCGCCCACGGGTGAGGGCGCGGTGGAGCTGCTCCAGCAGACGCGCCAGCGCCAGGACAACGCGAACGACGCGACCACGACGTTCGGCCTGCGCTTCTCCGCGTTCGACCTGGGCGACGTGCAGCTGCCGGACCTCGCCTTCGACGTGGCGACGCCGGAGGGGCCGCGCCGCTTCGTGCTCAAGGGCAAGACCGTGGAGGTGACCTCCACGCTGCCGCCGGACGCGCAGGGGCAGGGCGCGGAGTTGTTCGACTACCAGCCCCCGCAGGAAGTGCCCATCCGTTCCTGGACGCTGCTCTACGCGCTGGCGGTGGCGCTGGCGGTGGCCGTCGCGGTCTGGGCGCTGGTGCGCTGGTGGCAGCGCCGGCCGAAGCGCGAGAAGGTGATCCCGGTGCTGCCGCTGGACGTGCGCGTGCGCCAGTCCCTGGACGCGCTCAAGCGCGAGGACCTGCCCGGCCGTGGCCACGTGAAGGACTTCTACTTCCGCCTCTCCGAAATCGTGCGCGGCTACCTGGGCGAGCGCTACGGCTTCGAGGCCCTGGAGTGCACGTCGTCCGAACTGATGGCGTCCCTGCGCCGGCTGCCCACGCCGGGCCTGCCGGAGGACGCGCTGATGCGCTTCGTCTCCGAGTCGGACATGGTGAAGTACGCCCGCGCCGACGCCTCCCCCGAGTCCTGCAATCAGGCGCTGGCCTTCGGCTACGACCTGCTCGCCAAAACGTACGTTCCTCCCGCTCCCCCCAAGCCCGATGCTGCCCCCGGACCTCGCGTTCAATAACCCGGAGGCGCTCTGGGCCCTGCTGTTGGCGCCGCTGCTCCTGGCGCTCGCGTTCTGGGAACGCAAGCGTCGAGCCACGCTGCGCTTCTCCGCCGCGCACGTCTTCGCGAAGGGCGGTCGGGGCTTCCGCACGTACCTGCTGCCGCTCTTGCCCATCCTGCGCGCGGCGGCGGTGATTGCGGCGGTGGTGGCCATCGCCCGGCCGCAGTCGCGCGACTCGCGCGTGCGCGACCTGTCGGTGGAGGGCATCGACATCGTGGTGGCGCTGGACCTGTCCACGTCCATGGAGGCCGGTGACTTCCGTCCGCAGAACCGACTCAACGTGGCGAAGGAAGTGCTGACCGAGTTCATCTCCGGCCGCGTGAACGACCGCCTGGGCCTGGTGGTGTTCTCCGGCGCCGCGTACACGCAGTCCCCGCTGACGCTGGACTACGGCGTGCTGAAGGAAGTGCTCAAGCAGCTGCGCACCCGCGTGCTGGAGGACGGCACGGCCATTGGTGACGCCATCGCCACGTCGCTCAACCGCCTGCGTGACTCCGACGCGAAGAGCCGCGTGGTGGTCCTCATCACCGACGGCGACAACAACGCCGGCAAGATTTCCCCGCTGGACGCGGCGAACATGGCCGCGTCGCTCCACATCCCCATCTACACCATCCTCGTGGGCAAGGGCGGCAAGGTGCCCTTCCCGCAGGGCACGGACCTGTTCGGCAACACCGTGTGGCGCGAGACGGAGATCCCCATCAACCCGGAGCTGATGCAGGACATCGCGGACCGCACCGGCGGCGAGTACTACCGCGCCACCGACCCGGAGGGCCTCAAGCAGGGTCTGCAGAAGGTGCTGGACGCGCTGGAGCGCTCGAAGCTGATGGAGGGCGGCGCCAGCGCCACGTACAAGGAGAACTTCCACCCGTTCCTGCTGGTGGCCTTCGGGCTCGCCGCGCTGGAGCTGCTGCTGCGCGCCACCCTCCTGCGGGTGTTCCCATGATGCCCACGATGGACGCCTGGCGCTTCACGCTCCTGGGCTACCAGGTGGGCCTGGCGCAGCCGCTGTTCCTGGGGCTGTTCCTGGTGGGCCTGCTGTTGGGGCTGCTCGCGCTGCTCAAGGCGCTGGGGCGCAGGACGCGGCTGTCGGCGCTCATCGCGGAGCGCCACGTGACGGCGCTCGCGCCCGGCGTGTCCGTGTGGCGGCCGGCGGTGCAGGGCGGCTTGTACGGGCTGGGGCTGATGCTGTTCGGGCTCGCGCTCGCGCAGCCCCAGTGCGGCACGAAGAGCGAACTGACGAAGCGACGCGGCATCGACGTGGTGGTGGCGCTGGATGCGTCCAAGTCCATGCTCGCCAGGGACGTGCAGCCCAGCCGGCTGGACCGCGCGCGGCTGGAGCTCAACACGCTGCTGGATGAGCTGAAGGGCGACCGCGCGGGCCTGGTGGTGTTCGCGGGGGATGCGTTCGTGCAGTCGCCGCTCACGTCGGACTACTCGGCGGTGAAGCTGTTCCTGCGCGCGGTGGATCCGGACGCGATGCCCCAGGGCGGCACGAACGTGGGCGCGGCGCTGCGGCTGGCCAAGCAGGTGCTGGACAACGCGGACCGGGGCTCCAAGGAGCGCGTGGTGGTGCTGCTGTCGGACGGCGAGGACCTCACGGGCGACGTGCGCGAGGCCACGGAGGCGCTCAAGGACGCGCGCGTCCAGGTGCTCGCGGTGGGCGTGGGTTCGGACTCCGGTGAGCCCATCCCCGTCTATGACCGGCGCGGCGAGTTCGTGGACTACAAGAAGGACTCCAACGGCGACACGGTCATCACGCGCCTGGACCGCGCGGGGCTCACGGCCATCGCGGACGCGACGGGCGGCGCCTTCTTCTACCAGCCCAACGGCGTGGCGATGGGACAGGTGGTGGAGCGCATCGACCAGTTGCAGAAGAGCGAACTGGAGAGCCGCGTGACGGTCCGCTACGACGAGCGCTTCCAGTGGTTCGCCGTCCCCGGACTGGTGCTGCTGGTGCTGGGCATGGCGCTCATCCCTTCGCGCCGGAGGGCCGCATGAGCACGCAACCGATGCGGCGGCGCGCGGCGCGTGCGGTGGCGGTGGGCCTGGCGGGCCTCCTGGCGCTGCCGGGGCCCGCGTGGGCGGTGGGGCCGCTGGAGAAGGACCACCCGCTGGTGCAGCGCGGGCGCGAGGCCTACGCGGCCGGACGCTACGAGGACGCGCTCCGGGACTTCGAGGCCGCGAAGAAGGAGCGGCCGAATGATCCGACGGTGGAGTTCAACCGCGGGGACGCGCTGGCGAAGCTGGGCCGCAATGCGGAGGCGCGCGAGGCCTTCAAGCAGGTGGCGGAGTCCTCGCGCCAGCCCGACCTGGCGCAGAAGAGCTGGTACAACCTGGGCAACCTCGCGGCCACGGCGGGTGACCGCTCGGAGGCGCTCAAGTCCTACCGCAAGGCGCTCACGTTGGATCCCACGGATCCGCAGGCCCGGCACAACTACGAGGTGGTGCTGCGCGACCTGCCTCCGCCCCAGAACGGCCCGGATGGCGGCACCGACGGAGGCCAGGACGGCGGCAACGACGGCGGACGTCCGGACGCGGGCGAGGACGGCGGCCAGAAGGGTGACGGCGGCACGCCGCAGGACGGAGGCCAGGACGGCGGTCCGGATGGTGGCGCGGACGGCGGGGCCGACGGAGGCCAGGACGGCGGTGGCCAGGATGGCGGCCAGGACGGCGGCACGGACGGGGGCGGCGGCGACGCCGGGCCCGGTGACGGTGGCTCGGATGGGGGCCAGGACGGCGGCGGCGACGGCGGTCCCAGCGACGGCGGCGGGGACGGTGGTCAGGGCGACGGTGGCCAGGACGAGGGCGAAGGCGACTCGCGTGATGGCGGCGCGGACGGCGGCAGCGAGGGCGAGGAGGAGACGGAATCCAACCCGCGCGACGGCGGAAGTTCGCCGGGTGACGTCGACCGGCAGGAGGCCGAGCGCCTGCTGGATGCGATGAAGCAGAACGAGAAGAATCTCCAGCTCTGGCGTTTCCAGCAGAAGAAGAAGCAGAGGAAGCCCAATGAGAAGGACTGGTAGCGGGCGCACGGCGCTGCTCGCCGTGCTCGCCCTCCTGGCCACGGCGCCAGCGTGGGCGGCGGACATCGAGTTCTACCAGACGGTGGACCGCACCGAGGTGGGCACCGATGACACCTTCAAGCTCACCGTGGTGATGGTGGACGCGCCGTCCAACGCCCAGCTGCGCCTGCCCCAGTCCAACGACTTCGAGGTGCTCTCCTCGTCGCGCGGCAGCCAGCGCTCCATCTCGTTGTCCGGCGGCGGCCCCGCCGTCATCCAGGACATCACCCGCCACGAGCTGCTGATGCGCCCGCTGCGCGCGGGCAAGCTCACCATTCCGCCCGCCACGCTCACCGCGGGAGGCCGCACCTACCGCACGGACGCCGTGCCGTTGACCGTGCGCGAAGGCCGCGTGGGCAACGCGCCCCAGGCGCAGCAGGGCGGCCGGCCGCAGTTGCCGGATCCGTTCCGCAACTTCCGCAACATGCCGGACCCGTTCGGGGACGACGACTCGGGCCTGCGGGACGACGAGCCGGTGATTCCGCGCGGGGACTCGGACCTGTTCCTGCGCGCGAGCCTGGACCGCGACGAACTCTACGTGGGCGAGCAGGCCACGCTGTCGCTCTACATCTACTCGCGCGTGGACCTGTCCAGCGTGGACGCGGTGACGATGCCCAAGCTGGAGGGCTTCTGGACCGAAGAGGTGGAGAGCCCCACGCAGCTCACGGGCGAGCAGAAGGTGGTGGACGGCATCCCGTACCGCGCCTACCTGCTGCGCCGCCGCGCGCTGTTCCCGGTGAAGTCCGGCACGCTGCTGATCACCCCGGCGGAGGCGGACATCACCACGGGCTTCCTCTTCGCGGGCCACCGCGTGCACCGCGTCTCCAACGGCCTGAAGGTGAAGGTGCGGCCCCTGCCGAACGGCGCGCCGCCGAACATGTCCAACGCGAACGTGGGCTCGTGGCGCATGTCGCTGGACGTGTCGCAGACGCGCGTGGAGCTGGGGCAGCCCATCACGGTGAAGGTCATCCTGGAGGGGCAGGGCAACGTGAAGAACGTCACCCCGCCGAAGCTCACCGGCCCGTCCGCGCTGAAAATCTACGAGCCCACGACGACGGACCGGCTCACGCCCAACCGCAACCGCATCCAGGGCCGCCGCGTGGTGGAGTACCTGGTGATGCCGCAGCGCACGGGCACCTTCACGCTGCCGGAGCTGCGCTTCCCGTACTTCGACCCGTCGCGGCGCCAGTATGAGACGGCGCGCACGGACCCCGTGACCATCACCGTGGAGGCGGGCGCGGGCGGCGTGTCCTCGCTGCCGTCGGCGATGACGCCCTCGCAGGTGGCGGACGCGGCCAACGAGCAGAAGAACGTGCTCACCACCGGCGGCCTGCGTCCGGTGCGAGCCCGGGCCCACTTCGTGGGACCGTCGCAGCCCGTGTGGATGCGGCCCTTCTTCCTCGCGGGCGTGCTGGCGCCGCTGGGCTTGCTGGCGGGCGTGGCGTTCGCGGGAGGCATGCGCGGCCGGCTGGCCACGCGCTCCGAGGCGGGCCGGGGCCGTCAGCAGGCGAAGGCCGCGCGCAAGCGGCTGGCGGAGGCGGAGAAGCTCAAGGCGGGCTCGGACGCGGGCGCGTTCTACGTGGAGGTCGAACGGGCGATGGTCGGCTTCCTGGAGGCCCAGCTGGGCTTCCCCGTGGGCGGGCTGACGCGCGAGGCGCTCGGGGAGAAGCTGGCGGCGGCGGGCGTGGACGCGGAGCGGCGCGCGCGCGTGCTCTTCGTGCTGGAGGCGTGCGACCTGGGCCGCTACGGCGGCGGGGTGGAACCGGGTGAGCGGCGCAAGGTGCTGGCGACCGCGGCGGCGGTGATGGAAGGCTGGGCGTGATGAGCGACGCGGCGACGCAGGGCTACTACACCGCCGAGGAAGCGGAGGCCGTCTTCCAGCAGGCCAACGACGCGTATGGCCGCGAGGACTACGCCACCGCGCAGGCCCAGTACGAGAAGCTCATCGCCCACGGCTTCGGCGGGCCGGACGTGCTCTACAACCTGGGCACCACGCACCTGGCCCGGGGCGACCTGGGCCGCGCGGTGCTGGCGCTGGAGCAGGCCCGGAAGCAGGGCGGACGCGCCGAGGACCTGGAGGCCAACCTGGCCCTGGCGCGGGCGCGGCAGGTGGACAAGGTCGTGGGCGCCGCCGCGGACGAGGCCTTCCTCCCCCGGCTGGCGGCCGCGACGGACGGCGCGGCCGTGGCCTGGGTCTTCTTCGTCGCGTGGCTGGTGGGCTTCGCGCTGCTGCTCTTCCGGCGCGCCTTCCCTTCGATGCGGCGCACGGCGGTGGCGGTGGTGGCGGGCCTCTGCCTCACGGCGGCGGTGCCGGCGGCGCTGCTCCTGGGGGCGCACATCTGGGTCCACCAGAACGTCCACGAGGCCGTGGTGCTGGCGCCCACCCTGGTGGCGCGGGAGCTGCCTCGCTCGGAAGGGCGCTCGCTCTTCGAGGTGCACGCCGGCCTGAAGGTGCAGCTGCTGGATGAGACGGGGAAGTACGTCCGTATCCGCCTGCCCAACGGCCTGGAGGGCTGGGCCGAGCGCGACGGCGTCTCCGAAATCTAGGCGGGGCCGGCGCGACCCCGCCGTCGGGGAAAACCGACAGGGGACCGCTTTCGTACAGAGGGGCTACCGGGAGGTGTCGCTTCGCTGGACGTCGCCAGGGCAATGGCCTACGAGGGGCCCCGAGGAATCATGGCTGGCAACGCGCAAGCGCCCTTCCACATCCTGCTCGTCGAGGACGAGCCCGTCATCCGCGAGCTGGTTCGCTCCATGTTGAGCGACGGCGCGGTGGACGTCGTCTGCGCGGCCAATGGCATCGAAGGCCTGAAGCTGGCCCGCGACCGCGACTTCCACCTCATCCTGATGGACGTGGTGCTGCCGCAGCTGGACGGCGTCTCCGTGTGCCGCATCCTGAAGAGCGACCCGGCCACGGCGAAGGTGCCGCTCTACATGCTCACCGCGAAGGCGAAGAAGGCGGATGTGGCGAGCGCGACGCAGGCGGGCGCGGACGGCTACATCCACAAGCCCTTCCGCGGCGCGGAGCTGATGGACCTGGTGGAGCGGCTGCGCATGGCCCGCTCGGCCGCGGACTGACGCTCCACCGGCGGCCTTACGGCAGGTGAGGGTGGAGGAACCGGGCCAGGGCGATGAGGTCGTCCCAGTCCAGCTCGCCAAATTCCAGCGCGACGCCGTCCACTTCCCGGCGGCGGATGGTGCACATGGTGACGAGCTCCCGGTCGCCCGGCAGCGGCAGGGCGATGGTGAGCGCGCGCTGCGAGTCCGCCGGGTGGGCCTGGAGGAACAGGCCATTCATGGAGATGTCGCGCGCCTGCGCCGTCACGGTGCGGCCCGACAGGAGCACCTTCACCTGGAGCCGGGCTTCGACGCGCGGGTGGTAGCGCTCTCGCTCGTTCGGACGGGGACCGTTGGAGGGGTTCATCATCGGGGGCTCACCTTCGGGTGCGACAGGACGCGACAACTGTGAAGCAGGTTGGAGCGGTGGCAAGTTTTCGGGTTTTCCTCCGCCGTCCCGCGCCGTGGACGTGGCGCGCGCGCCGCGGAGACGCCTGGCATGGAGGTGACGGAACTCGCCCCTGTCGTTTCAAGGGGTTGGCCGCTGGCACGGACGGTGGAAGGCAGCCCCGGCGAATCCCTGCCGGAGGCACCCCTTGGAAGACCGTCGCATCCCGTCGTTGAGCATCGCCCCGTCCATCGCGCGCCAGACGCCGAAGACGGAGTTCGGCCCCACGCTGGCGCGAGCGGCGCGCGAGGTGGTGCGCACGGGCGCGGGGCTCGTGGGCGGCATGTTGCCGGCAGGCCCCATCTCCAGCGCGGTGGTGTCCACGCTGAGCGGCACGGTGTCCGCGGCGGTGCCGGCCGAGGCGGTGTCGTCGGTGCCGGCGACGGGAGGTGCCACCGCGATGTCGGCGCGCGCGAGCACGGCGGGGACGACGGCTTCGACGGGGAGCGCGGCGACGGGGCAGGGGGACGCGTGGGACCTGCTGGAGGCGCAGAAGCTGATGGCCGCGGACGGCCAGAAGTTCAACATGGCCTATGTGGCGCTCCAGAACGCGATGCAGAAGGAGAGCCGCGAGCACAACGCCATCTCCAACATCATGAAGGTCCGCCACGACTCGGCGAAGGCCGCCATCAACAACATCCGCTGAGGCGCGTTCGCGATGGCCATCGACAAGTTGGGAGCCGTGGGCGGCGCGGGCCCTTCGCCCGCGGTGGAGTCCGGCAGGGAGACGTTCAACAAGGTGCTGGAGGGCGTGCGCACGCCGCAGTCACGCCCCGTGCCGGTGACGACGGAGGGGCCGCCGAAGCCGGTGCGCACGCCTACCGAGGCCGCCGCCGGCACGTCGCGGGCGGACGGCGTGGAGCGGGCGAAGGCGGGCTGCGCGGAGGTGAAGCCGGGGGCCCGCGTGGATTCGGCGCAGGCCGCGCGCAGTCAGCAGGCGGTGGAGATGTTGGACCGGGTGGGGCAGGCGCAGCAGCGGCTGGACCACATCCTGAAGCTCGCCGAGTCCGGCCGCACGTTCAGTCCCTCGGAGTTGCTCGCGCTCCAGGCCCACGTCTACCGCGCCAGTCAGGAGCTCGATCTCGCCGGCAAGGTCGTCGAGAAGGCCACCGGCGGCGTCAAGCAGGTCCTCCAGACCCAGGTGTGAGGAGTTCTTCCTTTCATGCGTTCCGCTCCCCTTCGTTGTCTCTGTTTCCTCCTGCTCCTGGGCGCTTCGGCGTGCCGGGAGCGCATCCAGCACGGCCTCGACGAGCGTCAGGCCAATGAGCTGCAGACGGTGCTCGTCGAGCGGGGGCTCGACGCGCGCAAGGTGCCCGAGTCGGGCAAGAAACCCACCTGGGCCATTGAGGTGACGGACGCGCAGTCCTCGGACGCGGTGCGCATCCTGGCGGAGCTGGGGCTGCCCCGGCTCGCGGCGGAGACGGGCTGCGACGTGTTTGGCGGAAGCGGGCTCGTGCGCTCGCCGCTGGAGGAACAGGTCTGCCGCGTCCGGGGGATGGAGCGGGAACTGGAGAAGACGCTCCAGACGGTGGACGGCGTGCTGCTGGCGCGCGTGCACCTGGTGGTCCCACCGCCGCCGAGGCCGGGCCAGCCTGCCGCGCCCTCGAAGGCTTCGGCCATGCTGCGCACGGCGCCCGGCGGTGCGACGCGCGTCCGCAAGTCAGCGGACATGCTGCGTGAGTTCATCGCGGGAGGCGTGGAGGGGCTGTCACCGGAGGCGGTGTCGCTGCTGGTGGACGAGGTGACGACGCACGTGGAGGCACCGTCCCCGAAGGGAGGCCCTGTCCCGCTGCGGCTGCGCGTGGTGCTCGCCCTGCTGGGCGTGTTGGTGACGGGGCTGTCCGGAGCGCTCGTCTGGACGACGCTGCGCTGGAAGCACTACCGGGCCCTGGCGGAGCAGCCCCCCGCGGCGCCGCCTGTACCGCCCACGCCCGCGCGGCCGGTGGTGACCCCGGGCTCCACGCGGAAGCTGGCCTGAGCACGCCATGGACGTCACACGCGTGGGACGGGTGCTACGCAAGGCCCGGAAGCTCCTGCCCGCGAGGAAGGAAGCACCGCGGGCCCCAGTGGCGGAGGTCACGCTGCCCGCGTTGTCCCTGCCCCTGGAACGCATCGCGCTGGTCGTCTGCGTCCTGGCGCGGGAGCGCGCCGCGGAGCTGCTGGGGGGACTGGTGGACGCCGAAGCGGGCAGGGCGCTGCGCCACCTGGAGCGCTTCGCCGCCATGCCCTCCGCTCAGCGGCAGGCCAAGGTGGCGGTGGAGTTCGGCGAGCGTGCGGACGGCGCGAACCGGCTGGCCCTCTTCCTGGAGACAGCACCCGAAGCCCTGCGTCAGGAAGCCTTTCGAGGCCTTCCGCCGTACCACCGAAGCCGGTTTCCCCAGTGGGAGGGTGCCGAGTCACAAGCGGATGCCGCACCGGCCCTGACCGCCCTGGCGGAGCGGCGCATCCGCGAAGCCCTGCGCTGAGCGTCCTCGGGCGTGGAAGGCCATCCCGAAGACGGACCTCCACCCCTGCCAACACCCTGATTCCACGAGCCGGCGCCCTGGCCATGGCCGTGCACAGGGGACGTGTGTCCCATCGTCGTCCCGGAGCTCCGGATGCAAACGAATCCAGTCAGGACCCCCAGCGCCGTGAGGAAGCCCACGCGTCCGTTCCGCCCGGGAGCGCGGCGGCTGACGCGAGCCCATCTGGTGTTGGGGCAGCGGCCCCAGGTGGGGCGTTGGGGCGCGGAGCTCCTGCGCGACGTGGGCGCGGCGCTGTCGCGGGACCTGGGCGCGGCGGTGAAGGTGGAGGGGCACCTGGTGCCGGCGGCGGTCCAGCCGGAGCGCGAGCTGGCGGTGGGAATGGTGTTCGCGCTGGTGGAGCTGTCGGCGGTGGGGGGCACCGCCATCGTGGAGCTGGAGGTACCCCTGGTCTTCGCGGCGCTGGCGAGGCTGGCGGGGACGGGACTGCGGCCGGCTCCCGTGGCGGAGCTGACCCGGTTGGAAGAGTCCACGCTGGTGTACCTGCTGCTGTCCACGCTGGCCGCGATGCGCGGGCAAGGCGAATGGGTGCGAAGGCTGGGGCCCCGCTTGTCCGCGGTGTCGATGCGGCGCGGTGACGTGCTGACGCGAGTCGATACGCGGCAGCCCTACGTGGCGGTGTTGCTGACGGCAACGGTGGACGGAGCGACGGTGGGAGGCCGGGTGCTCCTGCCCGCCCGTGCCGTGCAGACCGCATTCCAGGAACTGCCCCTGGAGCCAGGAGGCACGGCCGCGCCCCAGGTGCTGGCGGCATCAATCCCCGCGCGCTGCCTCATGGGGCGCAGTTCATTGCAGGCCTCTGCGGTGGATGTGCTGGCCGCGGGAGACGTCGTGCTCTTCGAGGGCGTGCGTCTCCGGGACGGCCGGGTGGAGGGACAGGGACAGCTGATCACCCGAGGCTTCGCGCTCCGGGGCGAGTTTCTCGCGGAAGGTTTTTCGACAGGGAGCGTGCACTCGCGCGCGGCCCGACAGGAGTCGGACATGGTGGCGACGAACAAGCGGAGCGAGGCGATGCCGCCGCTCCCGGTGGATGTGGAGATTGAACTGACGCGGTTGATGTTGCCCCTGGCGGAGCTGGCGGCGCTGAAGCCGGGCACGTTGCTGCCCCTGCACGTGAACGCGAGCAGCCCGGTGCTGCTGCGCGTGGGTGACCGGGTGGTCGCGCGTGCGGAGTTGGTGGAGATCGAAGGCGAAGTGGGCGCCCGCATCCTGGCGTTGCTGCCGTGAGCGCACCCGTGAACACGCTGCTGTCCTCGTTCTCGCCACGCGGCAGGCTGCTGTTCGCGTCGGCCCTGCTCGTGGGGCTGGCGACGCTCGCGCCCCTGGGGGGACTGTCGTTGGTAGGGACCTCGCGCCTGTTGATCGGCGCAATGGCGCTCGCGGGGCTGGGCTGGGTGTTGCTTCGCAAGGGAGGCATGGCCGGGAGTGCCGACGCAACCGCTCCGGAGCCCCTGAGCATCGTCTCGCGAACGGGGCTTTCACAGCGCTGTGGCCTCGCGCTCGTGGAGGCGGATGGACGGCGGTACCTCGTGGCCTACGGCGACACCTTCGCGGAGATCCATGAGACCCGGACCATGGCGCTCCTGCCCGGCGGCGCCACGCCCAGGCCGACTGTGAAGTCCCGGTTCGACCTGGAACTGGAGCCCACGGTGCTCTTCCCCCGCGCGCGACAGACGAAGACGGCGTGCGGCGCACTCCGGAAGCGGGGTGGGGGATGAAAGTCCTCGGATTCGGATGCGGCGTGTTCCTGCCCATGAGCGCGTTCGCCGCGGAGCAGTCCCTGTCGCAGGCCTCCTATGCCGGCAGCCCGCTGGCGATGATGGGGATGCTCGCGCTCCTGTCGCTGCTGCCGTTCGCGGTGCTGATGCTGACGAGCTTCTCGAAGATCGCCGTGGTGCTCTCCCTGGCCCGCTCGGCGATGGGTACGCAGCAGGCACCGCCGACGCTGGTGCTCACGGGGCTCGCGGTGGTGCTGACGGGGCACATCATGGCGCCGGTGATGGAGCGCATGTACGACGCGGGACAGGCGGCGTACGACGAGGTGCATTCCGGAGCGCAGGTCCTCTCCGCCGCGAAGCAGGTGACGGAGCCCCTGCGCGCCTTCCTCATGAAGCACGGAGGCCCAGAGGAACGGGCCCGCTTCGTGGACCTGGCTCGTGAGCTGCGTCCTCCAGAGGAATCCGAGCAGGTGCAGGAGACCGACCTGTTCGTCGTCATCCCGGCCTTCGTCATCACCGAGCTGAAGGAGGCCTTCCAGATTGGCTTCATCATCTTCCTGCCCTTCCTGGTGCTCGACATGGTCATCGCCAACGTGCTGCTCGCGTTGGGCATGCAGACGTTGTCGCCGGGCCAGGTGAGCCTGCCCTTCAAGATCCTCCTCTTCGTCGCCGTGGATGGCTGGGCCCTGCTCGCGCGGGGACTCATCCTCGGCTACCGGTGACGCCATGACCCAGGACGTCCTGCTCACCCTGGGGCGTGAAGCCCTGCTGTTGATGGTGCTCGCCTCTCTGCCGCCCATTGGCGCGAGCCTGGTGGTGGGCTTCCTGATGAGCCTCTTCCAGGCCACGACCCAGTTGCAGGAGAGCACGCTGTCGGTGGTGCCCAAGCTGTGCGCGGCGGTGCTGTCCCTCGTGCTAGCGGGGCCGTGGATCGCCGGACAGCTCACGCGCTTCACCCAACAGCTCCTCATGCTCATCGCGGACGTGGCGCTGTGAATCCAGAGGCGTTGGGCGAACAGCTCCTCGCCCTGGGACCGCACGTGGTCGCGGTGGCGCTGTGCGCGGCGAGGCTCGTGCCCATCGCGTTCCTCTGTCCATTGCTGGGAGGCCAGGCCGCGCCGACGACGGTCCGGCTGGGGCTGGTGCTCGCGCTCTCGCTGTTCCTGCACGTCGAGGCAGGCGTGGAGTTCAGTGGCACGGTGGAGACGCCGGTGGTGATGGCGGCGCTCGTGGTGCGTGAGCTGGCCTACGGTGTCTCCGTGGGGCTCGTGGCCGCGCTGCCCTTCGACGCGGCGAGGATGGGCGGCCGTTTCATCGACCTGTTCCGGGGAACCTCCGCGGAGGCGAGCCTGCCGCAGGCGGGGAGCCGCGAGTCGGCCACGGGAGACGCGCTGTACCACCTGCTGGTGGCGAGGGTGGTGTCGGGCGCGCTGTTCCCCGTGGTGCTCTCCGCCCTGCTGCGCGGCTTCGGGGTGGTGCAACTGGGGGCCTTCGTGCCCACGGA
Source organism: Corallococcus sp. CA054B (assembly GCF_003611625.1). Classification (NCBI taxonomy): domain Bacteria; kingdom Pseudomonadati; phylum Myxococcota; class Myxococcia; order Myxococcales; family Myxococcaceae; genus Corallococcus; species Corallococcus sp. CA054B. The sequence continues at coordinate 73,298 of NZ_RAVY01000010.1, read as the reverse complement.
GGCCTCGGCCCTGCACGTGGTGGTGATGGTGGGCGGCGCCATGGCCACGGGACTCGCGGTGGGCGCTCCGGTGGCGGCTGCCTCGCTCGCGGTGGACTGCTTCCTGGGCATGGCTTCGAGGGCCGCGGCCCAGGTGAACCTCCAGGAGCTGGGGGCTCCGCTGCGCATCCTCGGAGGCGGCGCGCTGCTGTGGCTGGGCGTGGGCCTGCTGTGTGAGCGGCTGCTCGCGGGCGTGGCCTCGACGGAGGGCGCGCTGGCGCTGCTGGGCGAGGTCTCCCGATGAGCGGCGAGAAGACGGAGCAGCCCACCGCGAAACGGATGCGGGAGGCCCGGCGCAAGGGCCAGCTCCCGCGCAGCCGGATGTTGACCTCCAGCGCGACGACGCTGGGAGGGCTGCTGGGCTTCATCGCGTTCGCGCCAGAGGGCTTTGCCCGTCTGCGGGACTGGACCGCGCGGTTGATGCTGGAACAGACCGCCGCTGGCGCATGGGAGGAGGGGGCCTGGGTCGCCGCCCGGCTGTGCGGTCCTGCCTTGGGTGGAGCGCTCGTGGCCTCGCTGGCGGTCTCCGTCGCCACCGTGGGCTTCGAAATGGACGCTCGCCATGCCGCGCCGAAGCTCGAGCGCATCAACCCGGCCGCGGGCCTCAAGCGCCTCTTCAGCGTCAAGCCGCTGGTCGAGCTGGGCAAGGCGCTGCTCGTGGCGGCACTGCTGGGCCTCATCGTCTGGAACGAGGTGGAGGCGGTCGGCCCCGATGCCTTGCGAACCGCGTGGCTCGATGGAACCCAGGGAATGGAGTTCCTGCTCGACCGGCTGGCGGCGCTGGTGACGCGACTGGCGTGGGTGGTGCTGGGGTGCGGCGCCGTGGACTACGCGCTCGCCCGTCGCAGTCACCGGCGCGAGCTGATGATGACCCGCGAAGAGGTCAAGCGGGAGCACAAGGAGAGCGAGGGCGACCCGCGCCACAAGGGACAACGGCGCGCCCTTCATCGCCAACTGGCGCAGGGCGGTCCGGCACGTGGAGTGCAGAAGGCCACCGCCGTGATCGTCAACCCCACGCACATCGCGGTCGCGCTCCGCTACGACGCGGGCGAATGCGACGCGCCCTATCTCGTGGCCAAGGGCCGCGAGCAGGACGCGCTCGCGCTCAAGGAGGAGGCGCGCCAGCAGGGCATCCCCGTGGTCCGGGACGTGCCGCTGGCCCGCAGCCTCATCCACTTCGACGTCGGAGAGTCCATCCCCGAGGAGCTGTACCAGGCGGCGGCCGTCGTGTTGCGGACCGCGATGGAGCTTCGCGAGCCGGACGACCGTCCACGGAGACAGACGTGATGCCCCCATTCTTGAAGGTCTTGCTGAAGGCCCGTCAGTCCTCGGACGTCGTGCTCGCGGTGGCGATGGCGGCGGTGCTGGGGGCGCTCATCATCCCGCTGCCTGCGTGGCTCCTCGACATGGGTCTCGCGGTGAACCTGGCCGCGGCGGTGGCGCTGCTGGTCGCCGCGCTGAACGCGAAGGATGCGCTGCGGGTGACGTCGTTCCCCACGTTGCTGCTCTTCACCACGCTGTTCCGGCTGTCGCTCAACGTGTCGTCCACGCGGCTGGCGCTCTCCGAGGGCCACGCGGGCGAGGTCATCCAGGCCTTCGGCGAGTTCGTGGTGCGAGGCGACTACGTGGTGGGCGCGGTGGTGTTCGCCATCCTCACGCTGGTGCAGCTGCTGGTGGTGACCAAGGGCGCCGAGCGGGTGGCGGAGGTGTCCGCCCGCTTCACGCTGGACGCCATGCCCGGCAAGCAGATGTCCATCGACGCGGACCTGCGCGCGGGCGCCATCGACCAGACCCAGGCCCGGCGCAGGCGGCGCGACCTGGAGCGCGAATCCCAGATGTTCGGTGCCATGGACGGCGCGATGAAGTTCGTGAAGGGGGATGTCATCGCGGGCCTGGTCATCGTCGCGGTGAACCTGCTGGGCGGCACCCTCATCGGCGTGCTGCAGAACGGCCAGTCCTTCTCCGAGGCCGCCGCCACCTTCGCGCTCATCGCCATCGGCGACGGGCTCGTGTCCCAAATACCTTCGCTGTGCATCGCGGTGGCCGCGGGCCTCGTCGTCACGCGGGTGGCGTCGGAGAAGGAGGAGGACTCGCTCGGGGCGGAGATCGGCTCCCAGTTCTTCGGTGACTTCCGCACCCTGACCACCGTCGCGGGCCTGTGCGTCGCGCTGGCCTTGATGCCGGGCATGCCGCACCTGACCTTCCTCTCGCTGGCGGCGGGCCTCGGCGGGCTCGGGTATGCGCTGCGGCGCAAGGGCCAGGCGCCGGAGAAGTCACCGTCGAAGGATGGCGCCTCCTCGGAGGCCTCGGTGCCCGCTGGAACCGCGGGCAAGCCGCCGGAGAGCGCGAAGGCACCGGTCGGGGTGACGCCGCTCACGCTGGACCTGTCCGCGCAGCTGACGCCGCTCGCGGAGGCGGACGGAGGCGCCTTCGTGCACACGGTGCTGAACGCCGTGCGCGACGAGCTGTTCTTCGAACTGGGCGTGCGCATCCCTGGCATCCGGGTGCGGACGCACGCCGCCTACCTGGGCCCCGGCGAATACCGCATCCTCCTGGACGAAGTGCCCGCCGGTGGCGGCGTGGTGCAGCCCGGCGCCCTGTACGCGCTCGTTCCTCCGGGGGAGCTGGCCTTCCTGGAGGTCCAGGCGGAGGCGTCGGTGGAGCCCGCCAGCGGGCGGCCCATCAGCCGCGTGGGGGAGGGCGCCCGCTCCCGGCTGGAGCTGGCCCAGGTGCCGGTGCGCAAGCCCTCGGAACTCATCGCGGACCACCTGCGGGCCGTGCTGCGCCTGCGCGCCGCCGCGCTGCTGGGACTCCAGGAGGTGCAGGGTCTGCTGGAGGGGCTGGAGGCCCAGTCGCCCGTGCTGGTGAAGGAAGCGCTGCAGAAGGTGCCGCTGCCGCTGCTGGTGGACGTGCTGCGGCGGCTCGTGCAGGAGCAGGTGAGCATCCGCGACCTGCGAGCCATCCTGGAGGCGCTCGTGGCGCCCACCACCGAAGGCGACGCCACGGCCCTGGCCGAGCGCTGCCGTCAGGCCCTGCACCGCTACCTGAGCCACCAGTTCGCGCCCACGGGCCCACTGTACGCGTACCTCGTGGATCCAGAAGTGGAGGAGGTGCTGCGCGCCAGCGGTCCCCGAGGGCTCGCGCCGGAGCCGGAGCGCATCATGGAGATTCTGGAAGGGGTGCGGGTCATCGCCAACGGCGGCCGGGCGGTGGTGCTCGCGGCCCCGGACATCCGCCGTCCGCTGCGCAAGCTGTGCGAAGGCCCGTTCCCGGACGTGGCGGTGCTCACCTACGGTGAGCTGGACGGAGACCTGCAGATTCGCCCCATTGGCCGGCTGTCGCCGGTCGCCGTGGGGCGGTGAGGCCTAGAGGGTGCCGGTGCCGCTGCTGCCCTTGAACTCGGAGGAGGGCGGCAGGTCCGACTGGGCCTGCAGCGGCGCGGGACGGTTGACCCGGTCGCGCAGCTCCTTGCCCGTGCGGAAGAGCAGGCCGCGCTTGGGCTTCACCGGGATGACCTGGCCCGTCTTCGGGTTGCGGCCCTGGTAGCCCTGGTAGTTCTTCACGTGGAAGGCGCCAAGCCCGCGAATCTCGATGTTCTCCCCGCGGCAGAGGGCGTCCTTCATCGACTCGAAAATCGTCTCGATGGTCGCCTCCGCCTGCTTCTGGGTCACGCCTCGTTTGGCAACGAGGATGTTGATCAGATCGGACTTGAGCATCGGACGCTCCCGCAAACCCCGTGACCCCTTGGTGACAGGGCTCTCTGGCCCGTTGTCGAGTCCCGAATACATAACAGAACACCTCCTCCTTGCAAGCCGGGTGGGCTTCCAACCCTCTATAAACGTTACGGATTTCCGCCGCTGGCCGCTGCCTTGGGGGCCTCGGGGGCGGGCGGGGCGAGCAGCCCCGGGCGCAGCGGCGTCACCAGGTCCAGCCACCGGGTGCGGCGCAGCAGGTCGACCCCGGCACAGTCGGCCGCCTGGAACAGGGGTTCGAACTGTTCGAAGCCCGGGGCCTTGGGGCCCGTCCAGGTCTCCGGGCCGCCGGTAATCATCACCCCGTGCACGGCGAGCGTGGTGTCGGCGAGCGTGATGTCGGCGGGGTCTCGCGTGGGACGCAGGCCGCCCCGCCGTCCCCGCTCCAGCAGGCGGGCCTCCACCATGCGGTCCACCACCTCGTGCACCAGCGACTCCGGCACGCGCAGCCGCGTGGCCAGCTCCCGGGGCAGGGGCGGGGTGGCGCCATCCACCCAGCACAGGGTGACGTCCTGGGCGACGCGCGCGCCCACCAGCTCGTGCGCGCGCGGGTGGCTGCCGAACGCGAAGAGCGAGTCGCGGAAGGAGACGTGCTCCACGGCGTAGGACAGCCGGGCGCCGAACAGCATCACCAGCCAGCTCACGTACACCCAGGCGAGGAACAGGGGCAGGGCGCCCAGCGACGCGTAGAGGGGGTTGTAGAGGAAGCTGCGCGCGGCGAACTCGGCGTACACCTGCTTCGCCAGCATCCAGCCCAGGCCGGCCACCAGTCCGCCCGCCAGCGCCGAGCGCACGCGCACGTGGGCGTAGGGGGTCCAGAGGTACAGCAGCGTCAGGCTGCCCATGGCGATGAGCATGGTGCCCACCCCGATGAAGAACGGCGCGGAGGGGGCGTGGCTCTGCAGCAGCATGCGGACCCGGCCCGTACCGGAGAAGGAGATGGCCAGGAAGATGGGCCCCAGCAGCAGCAGGCCCGCGTAGATGGACAGGCGCGTCAGCCACGGGCGCTGGCGCCGGATGCCCCACAGCTCGTTCACCGCGCCGTCGATGTGGCGCAGCAGCGAGCCCGCCGACAACAGCACCGCGAGGAAGCCCACGCTGCCCACAGCGATGGAGTCGCCCGGGTGCAGGAACCGGTCGAGCAGGGCGGCGGACTCCTCGCTGACCCCCGGTGCCAGCACCTCGGAGATGACGAAGCGCAGCTTCCGCTGGAACTGCTCCTGGTGGAGCGTGCGCAAGAGCACGATGCCCACGGTCAGCAGCGGCACCAGCGAGAACATGCTGATGTACGTGAGCGCGGCGGCGCGCAGGCGCAGGTTCTCGCCCATGAAGCCGCGCGCCACGGTGCGCCCCGCGAAGAAGATGTCCGCCGCGAAGCGGCCCGCTGACGTGGCCCCGATGGGCGCCCACACGCGGGCCGCTGTCTGGAGCGCCCAGGCCCGTGCTCGCACCAGCGAACGCCGCACGCGCCAGGACAGCTTCCGGAGCTTCAAGACTCCCTCCTGGTGTGCTTCCAGCCCGGTGCGGCCAGGGCGCGGGAGTCCACGAGCGTGCGAAGGCGCGAAGGCGAGCGGTTCATCCCAGGCGATTCAGATGGGCCAGGGACTCGACGACACCCCTGGCGTGGAAGTGCCACCGTAGCCAAACCCCACCCCGCTGAACCAGCCCTCCCACCCCACCCGAGCGGACGTTGTCCGCACATGCACGTGCCTTGGCCGCCTGGCCGGTCACCATGCGGGAGGCCGTGTTCCAGCTCCAAAGCAGAAGGCCCGGCGGGATGCACCCACCGGGCCTTCGCGGTCACTCACGGTCCGGACTCAAGGGCCCGGTGTCGCTTCAGTGCTCAGCCTTCGCTGCTCCCGCCGGACGGCTCGGACGAGCCCCCGCCGGACGCCGCGGGAGGCGCGCCGCCGCCATTGCCGCCGCCGTTGTGGCCACCGCCGGAGCCGCCGCCGCGCTCGGATCGCTCCCCACCACGGCCTTCACCGCCACGGCCCTCGCCACCACCGCGACGCTCACCACGGTCCCGGTTGCGGTCACCGCCGCGCTCGCCGCGCTCGGGACGGCGGCCCTCGCGACGGTCACCGCCGCCGCGCTCGCCTCCGCGTTCCCCGCCGCGCTCGCCGCCACGGCTCTCGCCGCCGCCGCGGTTCTCACCGCCGCCGCGCTCACGGTCGCGGTCCCGGCCACCGCCCCGGCGGCCCTGGTCCTGACGGCCGCCGCCGCCGTAATTGCTCTCCGGGCGGCGCTGCTGCATCGCCAGCTCGCCGTCACCGGAGCCCGGCGACGAGGCCACCTTGTGCTCGGGGCCCGTGGCCGACCGGCCGTAGATGTCGTACTGCTCGCGGTGGTAGTTCTGCTGCGCCTTCACCTGGATGGACTTGTTGTAGCGGTCCATCAGGTGCCGCAGCTCGTTGCGCTCCTCGCCCTGCAAGAGCCGCGCGACCTCCGCGTTGCAGTTGATGACGAGCGTGGAGTCCTTGTAGCCCGGCGCCTCGCGGCGGATCTCCCGGAAGATTTCGTACGCGACCGTGGTGGCCGTCTTCACGAAGCCCTTGCCGTCGCAGTACGGGCAGTCCTCGTGCAGCACGCGGCCAATGGACTCGCGCACGCGCTTGCGCGTCATCTCCACCAGGCCCAGCTCGGAGATGCGCAGCACGTTCGTCTTGGCCTTGTCCCGGCCCAGCGCCTCCTGCAGCGACTTGAAGACCTTGTCGCGGTTCTGCGCCTTCTCCATGTCGATGAAGTCGCAGATGATGATGCCGCCGATGTTGCGCAGCCGGAGCTGGTAGACGATCTCCTTGGCCGCCTCGACGTTGATCTTGGTGATGGTCTCCTCGAGGCTCTTCTTGCCGACGTAGCGGCCCGAGTTGACGTCGATGGCGGTGAGCGCCTCCGCCTGGTCGATGATCAGGTAGCCGCCGCTCTTCAGCCACACCTTGCGCTGGGTGGCGCGCTGCAGTTCCTGCTCGATGCCATAGGCGTCGAAGACGGGCTCGTCGGTTTCGTGCAGCACCACGCGGTCGCGCAGGGCCGGGTCCTGCGCGGTGACGAAGCCCTGGATGCGCTCGTACTCCTCCGCGTCGTCCACGACGAGCTTCTCCACGTCGTGGGCGAACAGGTCGCGCGTGGCGCGCAGGATGAGGTCCAGGTCCGGGTGCAGGAGGCCCGGTCCGCCGCGCTTCTCGTTGCGGCGCACCACCTGGTTCCACACCTCGATGAGGAACCGGATGTCGCTCTCCAGCTTCTCCTGGGGAACGTTCTCCGCCACGGTGCGCACGATGAAGCCCGTGCCGGGCGGCCGCAGCCGGTCCACGATTTCGCGCAGCCGGCGGCGCTCCTTCTCGTTGGAGATGCGGCGGCTGATGCCCACGTGGTCCACCGTGGGCATGAACACCAGGTGACGGCCAGGGATGGAGATGTGCGAGGTGAGCCGCGCGCCCTTCGTGCCGATGGGGTCCTTGGAAATCTGGACCACCACCTCCTGGCCCACCTTCAGCAGGTCTTCAATCTTGTCCGTCTTGCGCTGCTTGGGCTTCTCCTTCTCCTCGTCGCGCTTCTCGCGGCGGGGCTGCTCCTGGCGGCGCTTGTCCTTGTCCTTCTCGCGGCCCTCCCGGTTGCGCGGCTCGCGGGCCTCGCGCGCCTCACGCGGCGTGCGGCGCTCGCCGGAGACCTCGGCGGGACGGGCGTCGGCGGCGGGGGAGGGGATGATCTCGCCCAGGGCGGATGCGTGCGGCGGCGGCTCGGCGGCGCTGCCCTCCGTCGCGGGCGCCACGCCGGACTCGGCGGCGGCGACGGTGGCGCTCTCCGCGGGCGTCTCCTGCACCGGCGCGGGGACTTCCGCCGCGGGCGTGCCGTTCTCCGTCAGCGGCACCGCCACGGCGGCGGTGGACACCTCGGCCGGGGACTCCTGGGGGGCACCCTCGGCCGGGGTCTCCACGAGGAGGGCCACGGGCGACGCGGGCTCGGTCGGCTCGACCGGCTCGGCCGGCGCCTGGGCCTCCACCGGGGCCGGGGCGGCCTCCGGAGCCGGCTTCGCGGCCTCGGGCGAGGCCTCCGGGGACGACTCCACGGCCGGGGCGGCCTGGGCCTGGACGTCCAGCGCCAGCGCGCCGTCGTGCGCCAGCACCGGCTCCGGAGCAGCTGCGGGGGCCTCCGTGCCGGCGGGCAGCGCGTGCGTGGCGTCAGGGACGCTGGCGGCCGCGAACTCCACGGCGTCGGCTTCGGATTCGGTGGGGACCTCCGGGGCGTCCTCGTGCTCGCCCTCGGTCAATTCGAACTGCGCGCGGGCGAAGTCCGGGTCGTAGACGACGTCGCTGACGTACAGGAAGGCGGCCTTCTCCAACCCGATGTCCACGAAGGCCGCCTGCATGCCTGGGAGCACCCGGACGACGCGACCCTTGTAGATGTTTCCGACGACGCCCTTGTCCTTCTTACGCTCGAGGTAGAACTCCGCGATATGGCCGCCCTCGACGAGCGCCACCCGGGTCTCCCGACCCGCGGCATTGATGACGAGCACACTGCTCATGGATGAATCCTGGTAGCGCGCGCGGTAGGAGGGACCTCACCGGACGGGAGGCGGCGAGACGCCACACCTCCGAGCGCGCTGCGAGGGGAGAGGCGGCCAGCGGCCCTCCGGCGTGTGGACGCCTTCCGGAGGACCCGGAGGGAGAACGCATCACCTGGGTGGGGGCCGAGGACATCGCCGCCTGCTCCTCCGAGTTCATGTCGCCCCGCATTGCGACCGGCACCGTGCCGGGCGGGGCTGCTTCTCTTCACGCGCTCGAGGCTTCCTCCACGCCCGTGCCGTCCGCCCCCTCTTCCACACCCGGTCGGTGCCCGTCATGTGGGCCACCTTGGGGGGGTGTCTGGGGGCCCCGGAGCAGCAGGGGCATCCGGAGGAATCCGGAAGCGCAACCCGTCGAAATTCCTGCCTGGGCGTGATGTCCCGCCAACGCGGGGCGTCACACAACCGCCCAGAAACACGGAGAGTTTTCCACGCCCCTCCAGGTGTGTAAAGGCCCGATGCGCCCGTTCATCCACTGTCGGGCAGATGGAAGGCGGGCCCGCCCGGCGGGTCCCCGGGCGCTCGGAAACGGACGTTCAGGCCTGGGCGGGGGCCTGCTTGCGCCCTTCCGGCTTATCCAGCTTCCCGCGCGGACGGCGCACCAGCCGCAGGCCGGTCCAGGTCTCGTCGATGACGCAGATCTTGTTGTCGACGAGGCCGATGTCGAGCGCCGCCTGGCGCACGAAGTCCTCGGACAGGCGCGTCTTCACGCCCTCGCCGGCGGGCCAGCAGACCCAGATGCCGCCGTTGAGGGTGGTGGCGCGCGACAGCGCGGGCAGCCGCTGCACCAGCTCCGTGGCGTCGGAAGTGAAGAAGAGGATGACGTCCAGCCCCGTCTGGGCCGTGACGAGGAACTCCACCCCATCCGGCAGCGGGTTGAGCTTCTGCACGAAGCCCCGCGGGGGGTTGATGACGGAAACCTTGGTGCCGGACCGGATGCCCAACATGGCCGGCAGGGAAGCCAGTGCGTAGGGCGTCATGATGTGCGCTCCACGGTGAAGGTGCGGAATTCGCCAGAGGCCTGACCGTCCGTGCGCGCCACGTCCGTGACGCGCGCCATGCGGGGACCCGTGTGACACCAGCGGATGAAGTCTTCCAGCGCACCCGGTTCGCCTTCCACCGTGGCCTCCACGGAGCCGTCGCTCCGGTTGCGCACCCAGCCGGACAGGCCAAGGCGCAGCGCTTCCTGGCGGGCGCTCTCCCGGTAGGAGACGCCCTGGACCGTGCCCTGGATGCGCAGGGTCGCCCGGCGCTGCGTGCTCATGCCTCTGGCCTCATGCTCTGACGTCCCCTTCTAGCAGCTTCAGGAACGCCTGCTCATCCAGGATTCTTACGCCCAATTCCTGCGCCTTCTTCAGCTTGGTACCCGCGTCCTCGCCGGCGACCACGAAATCGGTCTTGCGCGAGACACTTCCGGAGACCTTACCGCCGCGCCGTTCGATTTCCTCCTTGGCCTGCTCGCGCGCAAGCCGCTCCATGGTGCCGGTGAGCACCACCGTCTTGCCCACGAAGGGGCCGCCCGTGGCGACCGCCGGGGGGGCAGGGTGGACGCCCGCGTCCAGCAGGGCCTGGATGGCGGCCTGGTTCTGGGGCTCCTGGAAGAAGGTGTGGATGACCTGCGCCATCACCGGGCCCACGTCCTTCACCCGGCTGATGTCCTCCAGGCTGGCCGTGAAGAGTGACTTCACCTCCGGGAAGGCCTCCGCCAGGGCGCGCGCCGTGGAGTCGCCCACGTGGCGGATGCCCAGCGAATACAGGAAGCGGCGCTGGGTGGTGTTCTTGCTGCCCTCGATGGAGGCCAGCAGGTTGTCCGCGCTCTTCTCCCCCATGCGCTCCAGCTTGAGCAGCGAGTCCCGGGTGAGCGCGAACAGGTCCGCGAACGTCTTCACCTGACCGGACGTGACGAGCTGCATGGCCAGCTTGTCCCCCAGGCCTTCAATGTCCATGGCGATGCGGCTGGCGAAGTGGCGCACCTTCTCCACCAGCTGCGCGGGGCAGGACGCGCCCGTGCAGCGGATGATGGCGCCGTCCTCGTCCTTGGCCGCCACCGCGCCGCACACCGGGCAGTGGGTGGGGAAGGTGAAGGGCTGGGAGTCCTCCGGGCGCTTGGACAGCACCACGGAGACGATTTCTGGAATCACGTCACCCGCGCGGCGCACGAAGACGGTGTCGCCCTTGCGCACGTTCTTGCGGCGCAGCTCGTCCTCGTTGTGCAGCGTGGCGCGCGACACCGTCACGCCGCCCACCTTCACCGGCTTCAGGTGCGCCACCGGCGTGAGCGCGCCCGTGCGGCCCACCTGGATGCCGATGTCCTCCACCGTGGTGGACTCCTCCTCCGGCGGGAACTTGTAGGCCACCGCCCAGCGGGGGCTCTTGGACACCTGGCCCAGGCGGCGGCGCAGGTCCTCGTCATCCACCTTCACCACCATGCCGTCGACCTCGAAGGGCAGGGCGTGGCGGCCCTTCAGGGACTCGTCGTAGCGCTGGCGCACGCCGTCCGCCCCGTCCGCGTGCTGGTAGCGGTTGATGGGCAGGCCCAGCGTCTTCAAGTACTCCAGCTTCTGCGTGTGCGTCTTGAAGGCGGGCACGCCGTCGCCGGGCACGCATTCATACAGGTAGACGGACAGGGGCCGGGCGGCGGTCTCCCTGGGGTCCAGCTGGCGCAGGCTGCCCGCGGCGGCGTTGCGCGGGTTGGCGAAGAGCGACTCGCCCGCCTCTTCGCGCTTCTCGTTGAGCTTGCGGAAGTCCTCCTTGCGGATGAAGACCTCGCCGCGCACCTCCAGCCGCCTGGGCACCTTCACGCCGTCCTGGGGGAACAGCTCCAGGGGCAGGCTCTTGATGGTGCGCAGGTTGCCCGTGACGTCCTCGCCGGTGGTGCCGTCGCCGCGCGTGGCGCCCTGCACGAAGCGGCCGTCCTCGAACCTCAAGGAGATGGCCAGGCCGTCCAGCTTGGGCTCGCACACGTAGCCCACCTGCGACAGGCCCGTCAGCTTGCGGATGCGGTCGTCGAACTCCGTGAGCCCGGCGTCATCGAAGATGTTCGCCAGGGACAGCATCTGCGTGGTGTGCACCACCTGCCCGAAGTCCTCCACCGCCGCGCCGCCCACGCGCTGGGTGGGCGAGTCCGGCGTCACCAGCTGCGGGTACTGCTCCTCCAGCCCCTGGAGCTCACGCATCAGCGTGTCGTATTGGGCGTCGCTGATTTCCGGCGCGTCCAGCACGTAGTAGCGGTGGTTGTGGTGGGCCAGCTCCTGACGGAGCGCTCGGGCGCGGGCTTCGGCTTTCGGGAAGGTGTCCACGGGGTGTGTCCTTACCCCAATTCAGGGGCGCGGCCAGTTGCGCACGCCCCGCGTTGGAGGAGGAGCACTCTACCGGCACCACCTGACAGGGCCGCTCCACGCGCCCGGGAAGGGGAACCCGGGGACGCGTGTTCACGCCAAGAGAGCGCATCCGCCGCCCCATTAGGCCCGAATTTCGGATACATAGCGGATTCCCTGTTCGCAATCCCCCCGCCCTCCAGTGCAACCCCCTGAAAAACGGGACAGAGCCAGGCACGGATGCCTTGACAGCTCTGGGGGCGGTCAATAGTTTCCAGCGCGGTTCCTGGCGCAGGGGTTCCCCCGGCGCCGTCTCTTCCCAACCACAGGCCCACGCGCCCTCCGGTCCGTTCCCAGGACTTGGGTGGTGCTGCCCCCTGGAAGGTGCTTCCGAGCGCCGCGCGGACGGATCGCCGTCCCGCGTACAGCCTGCCCGAGCCTTCGGGCGATTCCCCCTACGTCCGTTCGCAGACCGTCATGGCCAAAGCCCGTTCCCCCCGAGAGAAGGTAGTCGAGCCCGCGTTCACCGAGGAGAAGCCCCGGCGCAAGCGCGCGGCGGCGAAGGAGGCGGAGAAGCCCGCGCCCCGGTCTCGCCGTGCTCCGGCTCGTCGTGAAGAGGCTCCCGCCGAGGAGGCCGAGGCCCCCGAGGTCGCCGCGGAAGCGCCCCGCCCGGTGCTCACTCCCATCTCCCGTCCCGTGCGTGACGACGAGCTCCAGGAGCTGCGCGGCACGGAGGAGGAGACGCCCGCCGAGGAGGCCGCTCCCGCCGCCCCGCAGGAGTCCGCGGAAGGCCCCGCCATCACGGAGGTCGAGCGCGACGGCACCCCGATGCAGGTCATCAAGCTCAATGACCTGAAGCGGATGAAGATCGTCGACCTGGCGAAGATGGCCCACGACACGGGCATCGAGGGCTACCAGGGACTGAAGAAGCAGGACCTCATCTTCGCGCTGCTGGGCGGCATCGCCGACAAGCGCTTCGAGGTCCACGCGGAAGGCGTGCTGGAGCTCTTGAGCGACGGCTTCGGCTTCCTGCGCAGCGCGGACAGCGACTACCAGCCGTCCCCGGACGACATCTACGTGTCGCCGTCCCAGGTGCGCCGCTTCAACCTGCGGCCCGGCGACACGGTGACGGGCCCCATCCGCCAGCCCCGCGAGGGCGAGCGCTTCTTCGCGCTGCAGAAGGTGGACAAGGTCAACTTCGCGGACCCCATGTCGGACGCGGCGCGCGAGCGCATCCTGTTCGACAACCTCACGCCGCTCTATCCGACGCGCAAGCTCAAGCTGGAGCACGAGTCGTCGGAGATGACCACGCGCATCATCGACATGTTCTGCCCCATTGGCCTGGGCCAGCGCTGCCTCATCGTGGCGCCTCCGAAGGCCGGCAAGACGGTGCTGCTGCAAAACATCGCGCACGCCATCAGCCGCAACCACCCGGACGTCTACCTCATCGTGCTGCTCGTGGACGAGCGCCCGGAGGAAGTGACGGACATGGAGCGCAGCGTGCGCGGCGAGGTGGTGTCCTCCACCTTCGACGAGCCCGCCACGCGCCACGTGCAGGTGGCGGAGATGGTCATCGACAAGGCCAAGCGCCTGGTCGAGCAGAAGTACGACGTCTGCATCCTGCTGGACTCCATCACCCGTCTGGCGCGCGCCTACAACACGGTGGTGCCCGCGTCCGGCAAGATTCTGTCCGGCGGCGTGGACGCCAACGCGCTCCACAAGCCCAAGCGCTTCTTCGGCGCGGCCCGCAACATCGAAGAGGGCGGCAGCCTCACCATCATCGGCACGGCGCTCATCGACACCGGCAGCCGCATGGACGAGGTGATTTTCGAGGAGTTCAAGGGCACGGGTAACTCCGAAATCGTCCTGGACCGGAAGTTGATGGAGAAGCGCATCTTCCCAACGCTCGACATCAACAAATCCGGCACCCGCAAGGAGGAGTTGCTCTTGTCTCAGGCGGACCTGGTGCGCATTACGGCGTTGCGCCAGGTGCTCCACCCGTTCACCCCCATCGACGCGATGGAGTTCGTGCTCAAGCACATGCGTCCGACGGCGGCGAACGCGGAGTTCCTGGGCTCGATGAACCGGTAGTTCCCTTCCGGCCAAGGAGCCCCCATGCGTCGTGCCCGCCTCCCTCTTCTTGTCGCCCGCGCTGTCGCGGGCCTCACCCTGGGGCTGTTGGCGGGCTGCGACCTGGGGGTGGAGGACCTGCCCATTGGAGACACCCCACCGGTGCTCTCCAGTCAGGTCTGCTACGACGACTCGGACTGCGTCGCGAACGCGTGCTGCGGTGAGGGCACCGCCATCACCCACCGCGACGTGGGGCCGGACTGCACCGGCGTGCGGTGCGACGGGGCGTGTACGCCCAACAGCGTGGACTGCGGCCGGTGCATCCCCACGTGCCGCAACGCGCGCTGCGCCGCCGCCTGCCAGTAGCAGGCGGCCGCGCGTCCGGACTTCAGCTGGCCAGCCCGCTGGCCACGTCCACCGGCGGGTCCCTCAGGGGCAGCGTCACGCGGAAGGTGGTGCCGCCGCCCGGCGTGTCCTCCACGTCGATGCGGCCCTGGTGCGCTTCCACCACCTGACGTGACACCCAGAGCCCCAGGCCCAGGCCGCCGTAGTGGTGCGTGGACACGGCGCGCTCGAAGCGGTCGAAGATGCGCTCGCGGTCCTCCGGCTTGATGCCGATGCCGTGGTCCACCACGGACAGGCGCACGACCTCGCCATCCGGTTGGAGCGTCACGTCCACCGGACGGCCCCGGCCGAACTTCAGCGCGTTGGCGATCAGGTTGTGCACCACCTGCGAGATGCGTGACGGATCGAAGGCGCCCATCACCGGCCCCTTCACGTCCACGGTGAGCGGCGTGCCGTCACGGCGCGCTTCTTCCTCCGCGAAGCGCGTCACCTCCACCAGCAAATCTCCCAGGTCCACGTCCGTGCGGGTGATCTTCAGCCGGCCGCTGGTGATCTGCGACACGTCCATCAGCACGTCCACGAGCATCGCCAGCCGGCGGATGAAGGAGCGGGCCTGCTTCAGGCGCTCCAGCGCCTTGGGCGGGGCGTCCTTGCCCAGGCCGCGCTCCACCAACTCCAGGTGCAGTTGGAAGGCCGCCAGCGGCGTGCGCAGCTCGTGCGCCGCCACGGAGAGGAAGTCGTCGCGGGCGCGCAGGGCCGCCGTCAGGTTCTCCGCGCGGGCGCGCTCGTTGGCCATCTCTCCGCGCATCCTCGCGAGCTTCAGGTTGGACGCGATGCGCGCGAGCAACTCGCCCGCGGAGAAGGGCTTCACCAGGTAGTCGTCCGCGCCGGACGCCAGGCCCTGCACCGTGGCCTCTTCTCCGGCCTTCGCGGACAGCAGCAGGATGGGCAGCTCGCGGGTGGTGGGCGCGGCGCGCAGGGCCCTCAAGAGGCCCATGCCGTCCAGCTTCGGCATCATCACGTCCGACAGCACCAGGTCCGGCGGCCGGGCCAGCGCGGCCTCCAGCCCCTTCTGGCCGTCCGTCGCCACCTCCACGTCGTACTCGGGGGAGAGCACGCGCTGGATGTAGTCGCGCATGTCCCGGTTGTCGTCCACCAGCAGGATGCGCGCGCGCGACACCGGGGACACCGCGTGGCCGCCCGCGGACGCCGGGTGGTGGTGCGAGGACTGCGTGCGGTCCTTGGGCTTCGCGCTGCCCCACAGCAGCGCTTCCTCGACGTAGGCCGACGTGGCCTCGCGCGCCGCGGAGCGTGGCCGGGAGGTGGTGCGGATGCGCTCTGGCGGCAGGTGCGCATGGCCCAGCGGCAGCTCCACGGTGAAGACGCTGCCCTCGCCCTCGGTGCTGCGCGCGGACACGGCGCCGCCGTGCAGCCTGGCGAACTCCTGCACCAGCGCGAGCCCGATGCCGCTGCCCTCCATCGTGCGCGACGGCGAGCCCGGCACGCGGTGGAAGCGCTCGAAGAGGCGGGGCAATTCGTGCGCGGGGATGCCCGAGCCGGTGTCCTCCACCTCCAGCGACACCCGCTGCCCGTGCTCGCGCAGGCGCAGCGTGACGCCGCCCTGGAGCGTGAACTTGAAGGCGTTGGAGACCAGGTTGAGGACGATCTGCTCCCACAGGTCCGGCGCCACGTAGACGGGCTGGGACAAAGGAGGGCAGTCCACCGTGAGCTTGAGGCCCGCGCGCTCCATGGCGGAGCGGAAGCTGGACGCCGCGTCCTTCGTCAGCGCGGCCAGGTCCGTGGGCGCGAAGCGCTCCTCCCGGGGGCCCGCCTCCAGCTTCGACAGGTCCAGGAGCGCGTTCACCAGCTTGAGCAGGCGCCCGGCGTTGCGGTGCACCCGCTCCATCTCCTTGCGGACCTCGTCCGACAGCGGGCCCGCTCTCCCGGCGAGCAGGTCCTCCGTGGGCCCCAGCATCAGCGTCAGCGGCGTGCGGAACTCGTGGCTGACGTTGGCGAAGAACTCCGACTTGAGTCGATCCAACTCGCCCAACTGCTCGTTCGCCACGCGCAGCTGCTGGTTCGCCTCTTGAATCTGCTGGGCGCGCCGGAAGATTTCGCCCTCCATCTCGTCCGCGCGGGCGCGCAGCTCGGCGTGCTGGCGGCTCTGCTCCTCGTCCAGGTGCTTCAGGCGGATGAAGTCGGTGACGTCCTCCACGCGGTGGATGACGTAGCGCACCTCGCCGTCCTCACCGAACACCGGGGTGTTCAGCGGGCTCCAGTAGCGCAGCTCGAACCCGCCGCCGGCCTGGTCGGGCCGGGGGATGTCGTACTTCTGGACCGCCATCGCGTCCGGGGTGCGCGTCTTCACCGCGCGCTCCAGCGACGCGCGCAGGTTGGCCACCCCGCTGGCCAGCGGGTCCTGCGGGTTGTCCGGGAAGACGTCGAAGATGTTGCGGCCCAGGATGTCCTCGCGCCGCGTCCGCGTGGCGCGCAGGTACGAGTCCGTCACCCCGACGATGACGAACTCCGGCGTCAGCACGAGGTACGGGTTGGGCGCGGCTTCGAACAGGCTCCGGTAGTCCGGGGCCGGTGAGGGGCTGGGGGGCATCACACGTCCTCAGAGGCGGAGGCGTGCCTGGAATTAGTCACTCCCCCCCATGATGGCCAGGGGGGAAAGTGGGAGACAGCCCCAGGTTTTCCACCGGTGGACGCTTGGGACCGCCCGCATCCCACCCCGGTGGAGAAGTTCAGGCCGCGGGGGCGGCGTCCGTGGCGGCGACCGCCTGCTGGGCCGGAGCGGCCACCAGCGGGGGCGGCTGTGCCTTGAGGCGCGCGTAGTCGAAGCAGGCCACCGCGATGGAGGCCACCGGCACCGCGAACAGCGCGCCCCAGAGGCCGAAGAGCTTCTCGCCCGCGATGAGGGAGAAGGCCACCACCACGGGGTGGATGCGCGCGGCCTCGCCCATGATCTTCGGGTTGAGGAAGTACGCCTCCAGCGCGTGGATGCCGATGATCCACAAGAGGAGCGCGACGCCCTTCTGGAAGCCGTCCGCCAGCGCGATGAGGACGATGGGCACCGAGCTGATGATGGTGCCGAAGATGGGGATGAGGCTGAAGAGCGTGGCGATGGTGGCCAGCAGGAACGCGAACTTCACGCCGAACAGCAGCAGGCCCAGCAGCGTGAGGCCGCCGTTCACCAGGCAGATGGTGACCTGCCCGCGCACCACGCCGGACAGCGACTTGTCGATGTTCGCCACCAGCGTCTTCGCGCCCGGCAGGAACTCCGCGGGGATGAGCGTGCCGAAGTAGCGGCGGATGGCCTGCGCGTCGATGGAGAAGAACGCGGCGACCATCAGGATGAAGAACAGCATGAAGACGCCGGTCAGCACCTCCGTGACGATGCGGCGCGACACGTTGACGATGTCCGCCAGGTTCTCCTTCGCGAGCGACGTCACGCGCGCCACCGCGTCGGTGAGCATCTGCTCCAGGTCCAGCGCCAGGCTGAAGCCGCCGGACGCGCCCGCCGCGCCCTCCATGGCCCGGTCCGACAGGGCCACGGGGATGCCGTACGTGTTGAGCCACGCTTCCGCGCGCTGCGCGAGCCCCTGCACGTGCTCCGGCGTGAGCGCGCTGGCGAAGGCGGCCATCTCCCGGCTGATGCGCGCCACCTCGCGGTAGAGCTGCGGCACCAGCGCGACGAAGAAGAGATACACCGCGAGGAAGAACCCCGCGTAGATGAGCAGGATGGCCACCCAGCGCGGCACGCCGTGGCCCGCCACCTTCAGCCGCGTGATGCGCGCCACCAGCGGCTGCACCAGGTACGCGATGAGCGCCGCGCCCGCGAACGGCATCACCACCGAGCGCAGGGCGAAGAGCGTCACCGCGATGGCCACCCACAACCCCGCGAGGAGGATCAGGCGCTTGCGGCGTTCGTCAGGGGCAATGGCTTCCACGGGCGGCGACATGCACCCGGGCTTAAGGCAGTGGCCTCCCTCCTGACAAGCTCCAGGCGGAAAGCTTCCAGTGGCCCCTGTCTCCTATGCCCCCCAAGGGTCCGGAAGCGCTCGGGTGAAGGCAGGCGGCCGGCCGGGGGCTCAAGCCTGGGGCAGGCGGGACCGGTCGCCCAGCCGGGCCTCCACGCGGTCCAGGCAGTCGCGCATCAGGGGGCGCTTGATGCGGCCCTGGGTGGCCTCTCCCAGGCCCAGCATCTGCTCGGTGAGCCAGCGGGTGAGGAAGAGCAGGGGGACGCGGTCGTCAGGGCCCAGGCCCCGCTCCAGGTAGCGCTTGTTGCGCACGTAGTCGTCGAAGGCGTCGAACTCGCGGGCCAGGTCCCACTTCGCCAGCCGCAGGGCCTCCGTGTAGACGGCCGGGGCGGGGCGCCGGGTGGCCTCCTGGAACAGCGGGGCGAACTCGCCCAGCGTCGCGGGGTCCAGGTCCTGAACGGGTGGGGGCCAGGAGTCCAGGTCCTTGGCGAGCAGCCGCGCCACCTCGTCCAGCAGGTGGTCCACGAGGGCGACAGGCTTGAGGTCGAAGAGGTGATCCCAGCGCGAGGGCATGTGTCAGGGACTGGCTGCGGCGGGCAGGGCCACCGGAAGGGGAGGGGACGGAAGCGCGGCGAAGGGTGCGGCCACGGGGCCATCAACATAGCCCAGGGACAGCTCGCGCTGGATGACCTCCCACACGGCCCGGCGCGTGAGCAGCTCGCCGTGGGGTACCACGCCGGACAGCTCCACGTTGAAGACGTTGGGCTGGCCGTCCACGTCCAGCACGGAGGAGGGGTAGGGCGCGATGACGTCGTCGCGCGAGTAGATGGACGTGAGCCGGACGTGGCGAGGGAAGGCGCCCACGCCCAGGTCCTTGATGAAGCGCGACGTCGGGGTGAGCTGCCACATGCTGCGGCTGAACCAGCCCAGCGTCGCGCAGCCCAGATAGGCCATGCGCGTGCCCTTGTGCGGCGTGCCCAGGGTGATGAGGCTCTTCACCCGCGTGTCCCCGCCCAGCCGCTTCACGTAGTACGTGCCAATGAGGCCGCCCTTGGAATGGCCGATGATGGTGAGCGGCCCCATGCCCGGGTGACGCTCGTAGAGCCGGTCCACCTTGCCCTGGACCTTGCGCGCCAGCTCGTCGATGCGGTGCGTGTTGAAGCGGTCCATGGTGCCGCCCAGGTGGATGGACCAGACGCAGTAGCCCTCGCGGCGCAGGCGGTGTTCCAGCACCTCCAGGACGCGGCGCGTGCTGAAGAAGCCGTGCAACAGGAGCACCGGCCTCTGGCAATGCTTGAAGTCCGTGCGGCGCACGACCTGGTTGCCGCGTGGATCCAGATCCACGTAGCTGGCCAGGTACTTCAGCTGGCACTTCAGCTTCCGGTACTGCAGCACGAACGGATTCATCCCAGCCCCCGTCCCTCCTGGACGGTGCGTGGACCGCCGTCCTGGAACACGGAAGAAAGCTAGGGAGCGCGTCAGCGGGCGGCCCGAATCCGGAAGGTCCGATCAGGTGAAGTGTTGGAGGAAGTTCATCAGCACCCGGTGCGCGTGCGGCGTCGGGGTGATGCCGGACAACAGCCGCGGGACGTACTCGCCCTCCGGAACGCCCTTCTCGCGCGCGAGCGCGTCCAGCTTGTCCTCGCGGGCGAGGATGACCGCGCGCATGGCGTCCGTGGGCATCTCCGGGTGGAACTGCACGCCGCGCACGTTGTGACGGAAGGCGAGCGCCTGGTTCGCGGTGTTGGCGTTGCCCGCGAGCACCGTGGCGCTTTCGGGCAGGCGCGAGACGATGTCCTCGTGGGTGGCCTGCACGACGAAGCGCTCCGGCAGGCCGGTGAACAGCGGATCCGCGCGCCCTTGCGGTGAGAGCGTCACCTCCACGGTGCCCGTCTCGCGGCCGTTGGGGTTTCGCGTCACCTTGCCGCCGTAGGCCTCCGCGAGCAGCTGTTGGCCAAAGCACACGCCGAGCACGGGGATGCCCTGCTCGCCCGCCTCCACCATGAAGGCGCCCGCGCGCTCCATCCACGGCTCGCGCTGCGTCACCGACAGGGGCGAGCCCGTCATCATCACCGCGTCGTAGCCCTTCGCGTCCTTCGGCAGGGGCGCGCCCTTGTGCACGGGAAGAATGTCGAAGCGCTGCCCGGACAGTCCGATGGTTTGCAGAAACCACCGCTCGTAGTCGCCCACGGAGAGCTGGACGGAGGTCGCCGCGTCGCCGGCTTTCAGCAGGAGGACGTTCTTCTTGGGGGCAGCTTGCCGCGTCATGTCCCCATTCCTACCGTGTCCAGCCGTCCGTGTCCGGTGCCCGCCACTTCCAGGTCGCTTGCGCGCCGTGCTCACCCGAGGTCTCGCCATGACCGACGCTCGTTCGCTTACTCCCAAGCTCCCCGTGCTCAAGCTGCTCATCGACGGGCAGCAGGTGGACCCCATCGAAGGGGGCACCTTCGCGGTGGTGAATCCCGCCACCGGCCAGAAGATCGCTGACGTGCCCGCGGGCACCGCCGCGGACGTGGACCGCGCGGTGAAGGCCGCGCGCCGCGCCTTCGAATCCGGGCCGTGGGGGAAGATGACCGGCCGCGAGCGCGGCAAGCTCATCCGCAAGCTGGCGGACCTGCTCCATGAGCGCCGTGAGGAGTTCGCGCTCGTCGAGTCGCTGAACAACGGCAAGACGTTCAAGGACGCCATCCGGGGTGACGTGGCGCCGGCCGCCGCGACGCTCGCGAACTTCGCGGACATGGCCAGCACCATCACGGGCGAGGTGCTGCCCGTGGACGGCCCCTTCCACACCTACGCGCTCAAGGAGCCCGTGGGCGTGGTGGGCGCCATCGTGCCGTGGAACTACCCCACGTGCATGCTGGGCTGGAAGCTGGGGCCCGCGCTGGCCGCCGGCTGCACGGTGGTGGTGAAGCCGTCCGAGTACACCCCTCTCACCGCGCTGAAGCTGGGCGCGCTGGCGCTGGAGGCGGGCTTCCCGCCCGGCGTCATCAACGTCATCACCGGCCTGGGCGACCCCGCGGGTGAGGCCATCGCCCGGCACCCGGACGTGGACAAGATTTCGTTCACCGGCTCTGGCCGCACCGCGCGCCGGCTGCTCCAGGCCTCCGCCGCGAGCAACCTGAAGAAGCTGACGCTGGAGCTGGGCGGCAAGAGCCCGCAGATCATCTTCCCAGACGCGGACTTCGACCGCGCGGTGGAGGCGTGCTTCTGGGGCATCTTCGGCAACAAGGGTGAGACCTGCAACGCGGGCAGCCGCGTGCTGGTGCACCAGGACGCCTACGAGGCCTTCGTCGCGAAGCTCGCGGAGAAGGCGCGCACGATGAAGGTGGGCGACCCGCTGGACGCGACCACGGAGATGGGCGCGCTGGTGAGCCAGAAGCAGATGGACGTGGTGCTGGGCTACATCGAGAGCGGCAAACAGCAGGGCGCGAAGCTGCTCGCGGGCGGTGGCCGCGACACGGAGGGCTTCAAGGCGAAGGGCTGCTTCGTGAAGCCCACCATCTTCGGCGACGTGAAGCCGGACATGAAGATCGCCCAGGAGGAGATCTTCGGCCCGGTGCTCAGCTGCCTGCGCTTCCGCGACGACGCGGAGGCCATCGCGATGGCGAACAGCACGCAGTACGGCCTGGCCGCGTCCATCTGGACGGGTGATGTGGCCAAGGCGCACGCGCTGGCGAAGCAGGTGAAGAGCGGCGTGGTGTGGATCAACTGCTTCAACGAGTTCGACGACGCGGCGCCCTTCGGTGGCTACAAGGAATCCGGTTGGGGCAAGGACCTGGGCCACCACGCGCTGGATGGTTACCTCCAGACCAAGGCCGTGTGGACGAAGCTGCCGTCTCCGTGACGCACCCCGCGCGCTCCATTCCATTCCACCGCTTCACCGCCGCATGACGAAGAAAAGGAAGGTCCGCATGCCGTCGCGTCCCAAGGCCAAGGTGCTCACCCATCCGGCGATGGCCCGCCGGGCCCGCGCGAAGGAGCGGAGCGAGGGAGGGCCGCGAGCGGTGCCCGGACAGCAGGGGGACATGGACTCCCTGCGCCGGTGGATGGACGAGAAGGGCGTCCGCAAGGTGAAGGTGGGCGCCATCGACATGGATGGCGTCTGGCGCGGCAAGTACATCTCGCTGGAGAAGTTCTACAGCGCCGCGAAGAGCGGCCTGGGCTTCTGCGACGTCGTCTTCGGCTGGGACCTGGGCGACGAGCTCCTGGACAACACGAAGGTGACGGGCTGGCACACGGGCTACCCGGACACGCCCGCGAAGGTGGACCTGTCCACCGCGCGCATCATCCCGTGGGAGCCGGACACCGCGGCGTTCCTGCTGGACTTCGTGAACCCGGACGGCACGCCCTTCGAGGCGAGCCCCCGGCAGCTGCTCCAGAAGATGGGCCAGCGCGCGCGCAAGCTGGGCTTCCTGCCCAAGTTCGGCGCGGAGTACGAGTTCTTCCTCTTCAAGGAGGGTCCGCAGAGCCTGCATGAGAAGGGCTTCAAGAACCTCACGCCGCTGACGCCGGGCATGTTCGGCTACTCGTGGCTGCGCACGTCCCTGAACGCGCCGCTGGTGCACGCGCTCATCGACGGGTGCAACGCGTACGGGCTCAACATCGAGGGCTTCCACACGGAGACGGGCCCCGGCGTCTTCGAGGCCGCCATCCGCTACGACACGCTGGAGCTGGCGGCGGACCGCGCGGCGCTCTTCAAGACGGTGGTGAAGGAGATCTGCGCGAAGCACGGCGTGTCCGCGTGCTTCATGGCCAAGGTGGACCCGAAGCTGCCGGGCTGCTCCGGCCACGTGCACCAGTCGCTGTGGAACCTGAAGGGCGAGGAGAACCTCTTCCACGACCCGTCGCAGAAGCACGGGATGAGCAAGCTGATGCGGCACTACATCGGCGGGCAGGTGGCGCTGATGCCGGAGCTGACGGCGCTCTACTGGCCCACCATCAACAGCTACAAGCGCAGCGTGGAGAACACCTGGGCGCCCACCACCGCGACGTGGGGCCTGGAGAACCGCACCTGCGCCATCCGCGTCATCGGCGACAGCGGCAAGTCCATGCGCATCGAGTACCGCCAGCTGGGCGCGGACATGAACGCGTACATCGGCATGGCGGTGAGCCTGGCCGCGGGCCTGTGGGGCATCGAGAACGAAATCGAGCCGCCCGCGCCCGTGCTGTCCAACGCCTACGAGGCGAAGAACACCCAACCGCTGCCGCGCACCCTGAAGGACGCGGTGGCCCTGTTGAAGAACAGCGAGCGCGCCCGCGAACTCTTGGGTGACGGCTTCGTGGACCATTTCGTGCGCACCCGCGAGTGGGAGGTGCGCCAGTTCGAGCGGGCGGTCACCTCCTGGGAGCTGGAGCGCTACCTGGAACTCATCTGATTTGAAGGAGGACCGTTCATGAAGCCTTTCGACATTCCCTCCGAGCCGCGCGTCACGGAGATGGCATGGCCCACGCGCATCGTGTTCGGCGCGGGCGCGCTCCAGAAGCTGCCCGCGCACGCGGCGCGGTTGAACATGAAGCGCCCGCTGCTGGTGACGGACGCGGGCGTGGTGAAGGCGGGCCTCGCCACGCGCGTCGCGGACGTGCTCAAGGGCGCGGGCCTGGAGTGCGCGGTGTTCGACCGCGTGGAGCCCAACCCCACGGAGCGCGACGTGTTCGCGGGCCTGGAGGCGTACCGCGCGCACAAGGCGGACGGCATCGTCGCCCTGGGCGGTGGCAGCGCGCTGGACGCGGGCAAGCTGGTGCAGTTGCTCACCACGCATGAGCCGCCGCTCAGCCGCTACGACGACGCGAAGGGCGGCGACCAGTACGTGCGCGACGACCTGCCTCCGCTCATCGCCATCCCGACGACGGCGGGCACGGGCTCGGAAGTCGGGCGCTCGGGCGTGGTGACGCTGGCGGACACGGGCCGCAAGACGGTCATCTTCAGCCCGCACCTGCTGCCGAAGGCGGCGGTCATCGACCCGGAGCTGACGCTGGGCCTGCCCCCGTCCGTCACGGCGGCCACGGGCATGGACGCGCTCACCCACTGCATCGAGGCGTATGTCGCCAATGGCTTCCATCCGCTCGCGGACGCGGTGGCCATTGACGGCGTGATGCGCGTGGGGCGCTCGCTGGTGACGGCGGTGAAGGAGGGCCGCGACCTGGCGGCGCGCACGGACATGATGGTGGCCGCGATGGAGGGCGCCATGGCCTTCCAGAAGGGCCTGGGCGCGAGCCACGCGCTGGCGCACGCGCTCACGCCCATCTCCAACGTGCCGCACGGCCTGGCGAACGCCATCGTCCTGCCCGCGGTGATGGAGTTCAACCGCGCGTCCTGCACGGCGCGGCTGGCGCGCATCGCCGCGGCGCTGGGGGACACGGCCAACGCGCGCGAGGAGGTGCTCGCGGCGAACGCCATCGACCGCGTGCGCAAGCTGGCGGCGGCCGTCGGGATTCCGGCGCGGCTGCGCGACGCGGGCGTGCAGGAGAAGGACCTGGAGCACATCGCGCAGAAGGCCTTCCAGGACGCGTCCCACCAGGGGAATCCGCGCGCCGTGACGGAGGCGGACCTGCTGGCCATGGCCCGCGAGGCGTACTGAAAAGCGGCTTCACTCCGGCTTGATTTCAGAGTGTTTCAGCGGGGCCTCTTCCGAGGGAAACGGGAGGGGCCCCGTGCCTTTGGTGCGCTTGAATCAAGCGGTGCCTCCTCCGTCAGAAGGTTCAGAACGCAGCACAACGCGGCTCACGGAGGCAGGTCATGAAGGCGATGCTCAAGAAGATGGTGGTGGCTGTGGCGCTGGTCGCGAGCTCCCCGGTGATGGCGGCGGACTACCACGGCGCCTCCCCCCTCGTGAGCCGTCAGGACCAGGCTCGCATGGAGCGCGAGCGGCACGAGCGGGAGCGGTTGGCGCGGATGGAGCGGGAACGGCAGGAGCGGGCGCGGATGGAGCGCGAGCGTCAGGCCCGGCTGGAGCGCGAGCGCAAGGAGCGGGCGCGGATGGAGCGTGAGCGTCAGGCCCGGCTGGAGCGCGAGCGGTTGGAGCGGGAGCGCCAGGCCCGGATCGAGCGGGAGCACAAGGAGCGTGAGCGTCAGGCCCGGCTGGAGCGCGAGCGGCGGGAGCGGGAGCGGCTGGCGCGGCGCGACTCGCACTACCGGGGCGGCTGGGTGAACTAAGCAGCGATGGGGGCACAGCCTGAAGCAGCACGGAGGCCCGGGGGCGGAGATCCACCCTCGGGCTTCTTCGCGTCTGGAGCTCAGCGTGCGCCGGAGTCCACGGTCATCGCTCGGGTGCCGGCGTCCGCGACGCCGCCTGTCTCCGGCGTGAACTCCAGCGTCTCCATAAAGAGGCGCCCCGGCAGCCGCATGTCCATGGCGGTGATGCGCTCGCGGTCGCGCAGCTCATAGAGCTGCCGCGCCACCCAGGCGGTCTGCACGGGTTCGTCGGAGAAGAAGACGTAGACGCGCACCTTCCCCTCCTTCACCGGCACACGGAAGCTGGTGTTGGCGACGGGCCGGTTGGCGTCGCAGCGGATGGAGCGGTTGTCTCGCGTGAGCGTGAGCTGCCGGATGACGCCCTTCTCGGACGTCGTGAAGATCATGCAGTAGGGGAGCTGTCCCTCGACGGGGATGATCTCCATCGTCGCGGGGCCCGTGCGCTTCACCAGGGCACGCACCACCTTCGCGGGCGGCTTCGCGTCGTCGCAGCCCACGACACCCGCGCCCAGCGCCATCACCGTCAACCAGCCCGTCCAGCGCGTCACGTGTTCTTCCCTGGGAAGGTGGGATACCGACCGCGAGTCTACCTCGGTAGAATGCAGAAGCTGCCACGCGAGTACGCCATTGGGGGGACTCATGGACTTCGCTGCGCTCTGTCTGCAGATCAAGAAGGGACTGGATGCGCCGAAAGATCGCATGCCCATCTTTCAGGCCCTCTCCCAGCTCTCCTCCCCGGATCAGGTTCCCAAGCTGCTCCAGGCCTGGAATCTGCTCTACCCGAACCTGATTCTCTTTGATGAGTTGGAACGGGTGCTGGACGACAAGGAAGAGCTCCAGGCCTGGGAGCGCTTGACGGGAAAGTCCGTCAAGGCGGGCGCCATCTCCGCGACCACAACGGCCTCCTATCTGAATCTCCGGGCAACCCCTGGCACGTCCAAGAGTTCCGTGGTCATCGGGAAGCTCATCGGGGCCAACATGCCCGTGACGGTCCATGGCAAGGCAATCAAGGATGGCTCGACATGGTACCTGCTGGAGTTCTCCGCGAACGACTACCCAAAGGTCGTGTCAGTTCCGAAGGACGCCGCCGGCGACATTCGCGCGCTCTACAAGAGCCATCGTGCCTGGGCCATCGAGTCGGCTGTCGCGACGTACGTTGACTACAATGTCTTCATGGCTCAGTTGCGAGCCTTCGAGATGATTCACCGCAAGCTCTCACTCAAGCAGCGAATTACCTTGCTGCGGCAGATGGCCCATCCGAGCGATCTGCCTTTCGACACGGTGATTGGCACCTCGGGAGGCAGCGTCTACGAGGAGACGCGCCCCAAGGTCCATGAGGTGTACCAGCTCGTGAGGGATGCGAAGGCCTTCCTCACTCCCAGCGGAGAACTGGTCGACATCTACCACTTCATTGTCGGCATGGACGTGTACCAGAAGGACCGGATGGGGCGCGAGCGGGTCAAGTTGATCAGGCTGGGAGAGAGCGATCCCTCCGCGACCTGGGCCGGTGACATCGGAGCCGGTGCGGCGGATGCGCTGCTGCACAAGGACAAGGACTACGAGGACAATCACCCTGGCCAGACCGAGGCGGAGCGCATCCTTCACTACTACCAGACCCGGGCGCCTTCGCAGGATCTGCTTGGAGACTTGGATGCGTGGGGAGTCGCGGGGCGTGTCGACCATGATGCGACGGGCGACACGATTTCATCGATCATCGAAAGCGTCTACGGGCGTGGAAACGCGACGAAGATGGGGACTCCCCAGCTTCGAAAGTACGCGCTGGAGAATTTCTTCGCACGCCATGGCCTCACGATGAGTGGCTCCTCGCTCGTCTCTGTCGCCAATCTGGAGGTCTTGAAGTATTACATCAATGACTTTGCTCGTGTCTGGGTATATCGCGCACAGATGAAGAATGACTTTCTTGGCAATTCGTTTTGGTTTGGATCGCGCTATGACAAGCCCGGGCTGGCGGCGATGAGCGAGAAGATGGCGGCTCTGTACTTGCGGTGGCTGGATGAGCAGTGTCGGCTCAATGGCCTGCTTCCCAGCGTGGCCCCCGCGGCCAGGAGATGAACCGAATGGATGGTGGTCACGGGAACGCGTCCTTGAGTGCACCGGGCGCTCCTGCCCTGTCACGACTCCGGCCCTGGCTTGCCGCGCTGGGCTACCTCGTGGCGCACCCCCTGGTTTCTCTGCTGGGCATCCAGTGGGGGCCCCTGGGTGGTCTTCAGACCCAGGGCGTGATGCTCGTGGCCGGTTTCGCGGTGCTGGTGGTCGCGGGATTCCTGCCCAGACTCTTCGAGTCGCGGCTCCTCCAGACGCTCCTGCTCGCACTCGGATGGCCCCTGGTGGTGGCCGCGGTGGCCGTGGCGTGGTTCGCCCCCTACGCCGTCATTCAGGAGTCGCAGTGGTTGGGTCCCAGTACCCACCGCACCACCCTGCATCCGTTCTTCACCGGAGGCCTGAGCTGGCTGCTGTTCCTTGCCGCCCTGGGCTACGCAGCAGGCTTGGGAACGCGCTTTCGGCGGGGGCTCTGTCTCGGGGCGCCGCTGATTGCCTTCCTCGCGCTCTGCTGGCTGCTCCACCTCCGGGGCTATCCCGCCTTCGAAGGGTGAAGCGGCTTCACTCCGGCTTCATTTCAGAGTGTTTCAACAGGGCCATCTTCCGATGGCGCGGTTGAATCAATCAGGGCCTCCCCCGTCAGTAGGTTCAGAACGCAGCAACAACGCGGCTCACGGAGGCAGGTCATGAAGGCGATGCTCAAGAAGATGGTGGTGGCTGTGGCGCTCGTCGCGAGCTCCCCGGTGATGGCGGCGGACTTCCACGCCGCCACCCCTCTCGTGAGCCGCCAGGACCAGGCCCGCATGGAGCGCGAGCGGCAGGAGCGGGAACGGCAGGCGCGGATGGAGCGCGAGCGTCAGGAGCGGGCGCGGATGGAGCGTGAGCGTCAGGCCCGGCTGGAGCGCGAGCGTCAGGAACGCGAGCGTCAGGCCCGGCTGGAGCGGGAACGGCAGGAGCGGGAACGGTTGGCCCGGCTGGAGCGCGAGCGTCAGGAGCGGGAGCGGCAGGCCCGGCTGGAGCGGGAACGGCAGGAGCGGGAACGGTTGGCCCGGCTGGAGCGCAACCGTTACAGCGGTGGCTGGCTGAACTAGGCGGCCACGGGGTCACGGCTTGAAGCAGCACGGAGGCCCGGGGGCGGACAGCCACCCTCGGGCCTCTTCGCGTCTGGAGGTCAGTTGGCCACCGGCTCCACGGTCAGCGCGCGGGTGCCGGCATCTTCAGCCGTGCCTCCGTCGGACGTCACCACGCCGCCCGCGCCCACGATGCCGCCCGTCTGCTCCGGCTCGCCCGTCTCCGGCGTGAACTCCAGCGTCTCCACGAAGATGCGCCCCGGCAGCCGCAGGTCCATGGCGGTGACGCGCTCGCGGTCACGCAAGTCGTAGAGCTGCTGCGCCACGGAGCCCGCCGGCACGCGCTCGTCGGAGAAGAAGACGTAGACGCGCACCTTCCCCTCCTGCACCGGCACCCGGAAGCTCGTGTTCGCGACGGGGCGGCCCGGGTCGCAGCGGATGGAGCGGTTCTCTCGCGTGAGCGTGAGCTGCCGGATGACGCCCTTCTCGGACATCGTGAAGAGCATGCAGTAGGGGAGCTGCCCCTCGACGGGGATGATCTCCATCGTCGCGGGGCCCGTGCGCTTCACCTGCGCGCGCGCCACCTTCGCGGGTGGCTTCGAGTCGTCGCAACCCACGACGCCCATGCCCAGCGCCATCACCGTCAACAAGCCCGTCCAGCGCGTCATGTGTTCCTCCTCGGGAAGGTGGAATGGCCGACACGGCCAGCCTACCCCGGCCCCACGCCTTTCCGTCCTGTCCGCTTTTCGTGGACGCCCGCGGGGCCGCCGAGTGCACGGTCGTGCACATGGCTTCCTGCGTCATCCGGGCCCGGACCTACTCCGGGCGTTGGTAGACAATGACCTGCGGCGTTTCGTCCAGGTACAGCCCGGTGACGGGCGTGCGCGTGCCGAAGGCCTGCCACGTGAGGAACTCGTGCTCGCGGAACTCCTGGTGGTACTGGTACGCGACGATGTCCGCGTCGAACGGGCTGTTCACCGGCCGCACGTCCGGCCGCAGCATGCCGTTGCGCTGGTAGTCGCGGAACGAGAAGCCGTTCACCTCGTGCAGGTAGATGCGGGCGCCCGGCTTCGCGTGTTCGTTGATCCACGGCAGCACGCCCGTGACGTGGCTGGACCAGAACTGCCGCTGCATCCCCAGCGTCGCCGCGCCCGGCAGCCCACCCGCCAGTTCCGAGTACGCCGCCGTGCCGTACGGGAACACCCGCACCAGCCCCAGCAGCGCGGGCGCCATGAGCAGCGCGAACACCGGCACCGTCACCGCCAGCGGTGACACCGACGGCCGCCGCGCCTTCAGCACCTCCCACAGCGCGAAGCACCCGCGCGCCACCGCGGCGCCCGCGAGGATGCCCAGGAAGGGCATGGACGGGAACCAGTGCTTCACGCCGCCGAAGTGCGGCACCTGCGGGTGGCTGATGATGAGGATGGACGTCACCGCGTTGACGCCCACCAGCGCCTCGGACGCCGTGGGCATCCGCACCCAGTCACGCGTGCGTTCACTCAGGCTGAGCAGCGCGCGGCCCACGAGCGCGACGAAGCCCGTCACCATGGGCGCGAAGAGGCTGGTGGGCACCGTCAGCGCCGTCTTCACCACCACGTAGCTGAGCGGGAAGGGCGGCCCGCGCATCAACGTGCCCAGGTAGAACCAGGCGTAGTGGTTGTGCGTCGCGTGGAAGGCCAGGTACCACGCGGTGCGGTCCACCGGCGCGTGCCAGAGGTAGGGCCAGTGCAGATAGAAGAGGACCGGGCCCAGCACCGCCATGGCCGCCAGCGGCACCAGCGCCTGCGTCACCGGCAGGCTGACGCGCCGCAGGTCCCGCAGCAGCACCGCGCAGCCCACCGCGAGCCCGACGAAGAACAGCGTGTGCGGGCTCAGGAGCAGGAACTTCTTCTGGAACCCCGCGGGCCCACCCAGGAACACCACGAGCAGGCCGTACAGCACCGCCACCGCGACGAAGAGCCCCACGAAGCGGAAGAGCCGCACGCGGGCCTCGGGGTTGCCTTCGCTCGCCTGCCACGCGCGCCACAGCGCGAACGGCGACAGCACGAACGGCATGAAGAGGGCGTTGTGCTTCGTGGCGATGGCCAGGCCGAACGCCACGCCGCACGCGACGCCCCACCGGGTGCTCTCCAGCGCGCGCCAGAAGCAGTACACGACGAGCAGCCACATCGCGGCCACCGGCATGTCGAAGCACGCCAGCTCCGCGTTGAAGTACTGGCGGGGCACCAGCAGGAAGGAGAGGGCGGCGAACCACCCCGCGGTGCGGCCATACAGCGCGCTGCCCAGGAGGAAGCACAGCGCGGGCACCAGCGCCGCCATCGCGAACGCGGGCAGCCGGTAGGCCGTCGCGTCGCGCATCACGCCCAGCGTGTCGTGGAAGAGCAGGTGGCTCAACCCGAACAGCGTCTTCATCAGCGCCGGGTGCTCGTGGTTGTAGTCCCACAAGCGCACGATGGCGCTGTCCGTGAACGCCTGCGCGGGCGCGCGGAACAGCAGCCGGAACCACTGCGAATAGCCCTCCGCCGCGGCGAAGTAGACGCTCTCGTCGCGCGTGAAGCCCACGGCCGCTTCCGTGCTCCACAGCGCCGCGAACGCCAGCACCCACAGCGCCAGGGCCGTGAACTTCTCCTCGCGCGTCGCGGGGCGTCCGGTCATCTCGAACGTCATGGCTTCACCCCCACCGCGGGCTCCAGCGCCATCACGTCCAGGCACACCTGCCGCGACTCCGCGTTGTCCGCCTGCACCCAGACCTTCACCGTGCGCGGCGGCCCGGGCGGCAGCACCACCTCCGCCTTCTGCACACCCTCCCGGCCCGGGGGAATGGACACCTCCAACAGCCGCTCGCCCGTGGCCGCGTCATCCACGCCCAGGTACGAGGTGGACAGGCGCGGGTCCTTGGCGTGCGCGAACTCGAAGATGATGCCGCCCTCCAGCCGCAGGCCCATGTTGGCGGGCACGTTGGCGAACTCCGCCACCAGCCGCTGCGCGCCTCCGGGCGCGTGCATCCACAGGCAGTGCCGGGGCTCGTAGAGGATTTCGTGCCACTCCGGCGCCACGTACAGGTGCGGCGGGCCAGGGCAGCGGTGCACCTTGCCGTCGAAGGGGCAGTCCCGGCGCGAGCCGTCCGGCTGCTCCAGGTACACGCGCGCCGTGCTCGCGGACTCGCTCGCCACCCAGTGGCGCGGGCGGTAGCGGCCGTTCTCATAGAGGCGCAGCGACAGCGGGCCCATGCGCGACTCGGGCCCCAGCGCCTTGCGGCCGGGTTGGAAGGCCGCGTCGAACGCGCCCACGTCGGAGCGGGGCAGCTCCGGCTGGCCCAGCACCCAGATGCGCGGGTGCGCGCTCAGGTCCGCGCGGTCCGACTCCAGCCACCCGTACACGGGCACGGACGGAGGCACGAAGAGGCGGGCGCGCTCGGTCCACCAGGGGAACAGCAGCACCGCGTCCCCGGGGCGCGCGTCGCGGGCCAGCACGTCCGCCACGGCGCGCTCGTCCGCGTCCGTGGGCAGCCGGCCCGGAAGCCTCAGCTGGAAGGCGAGGCACCCGAGCGCGACGAGCAACAGGGCCCCCAGCTCCACCAGGGGCAGGGCGCGCAGGGCCTTAGGACTTGGCAAGACGGATCTTCTGCTCGCTCTTTTCGCGGCAGAAGGTGCAGAAGATGTGGTCGCCCTGGTTGAAGGACGGCGTCCAGGGCGGGTACATCGCGCAGCGCGGATCCAGGCAGTGGTGCAGCTCCCAGAGCGTGCCCAGCTGGTGCAGCGCGTGCCGCGCGATGGGCTTGAAGTCCTTCTCCAGGTCCTTGAACGGCGCGATGGAGAGGATTGCCCGGTCCTTGCCGTACCTGGCGAAGCCCGATGTGGGCGCCTTGCCGCTGGGCAGGTCGCGGTCCTTCAGCTTACGCGAGGTGAGCAGCAGCACCTTGTCGTCCTTGTAGGCCCGGATGCCCTTCACCTCATCGAGCAGCTTCTCCGCGTCCAGGGGCTCGGACATGCCCGCGGGGACTTCCGCGGAGCCGCTGTGCTCGCTGCCCACGCCGAAGGCCGTGTAGAGCGTGCGGTTGAACTTGGCGAGTTGCTTGTCGTCGAAGGGGTCCAGCGTCACGACGCGAATCACGGGGCGTCACCTCGGCGGGAAGGCCCTCGCGGTGCCGGGCGCGCGCTTGAACGCGCGACGCGGGCGGCCGGGAGGGCCGTGGGGTTCACTCGTCCTCGGGCGGCTTCGCCTTGGGAGGACGGCCACGCTTCTTGGGCGCGGCGGGCTCCGCGGGCGCGGCGCCCTCGGGCGGCTTCGCCTTGGGCGGACGGCCGCGCTTCTTCGGAGCGGGGGCTTCCGCACCCTCCGCCACCTCGGGCTTCGGCTTGGGCGGACGGCCGCGCTTCTTCGGGGCGGCGGCTTCCGCGCCCTCGGCCGGCTTGGCCTTGGGCGGACGGCCGCGCTTCTTGGGAGCGTCCTCGGCCCCCTCCTCGCCGCCTTCCTCCTCGCCGCCCTCTTCCTCGGAGGACTCCTCGTCGGACTCGGCCTGCGGCTCCTCGTCCGAGGGCAGGTCCAGCTCTCCGCCCTCCAGACCCATGAGGTCGCCGTCCAGGTCCATGTCGTCCTCGTCGCCACCGGGCCGCGCGAACTCCGCGGCGGTGCGCTTGGGACGCTCCTTCCCGGGCGGGAAGAGGACGATGTCGATGGAGTCCTCGGCGTTGGCCTCGGCGGTGCCCAGCGCGGCGGCGACCTCCGAGACCAGCAGGTGCCGGGCGTTGTCGTAGAGCTCGCGCTCCTTGGTGGGCAGCGGCCGCAGCTCACTGAGGACCTGGAGGCCCTTGACGACCTCCGCCAGCCCCAGGATGCCGCCCTGGGTCATGCGGTCCAGGTTGGTGCGCGCGCGCTGCTTCCAATCCAGGTCGGCCTTGTCACTGTCCGAGCGGAGGAATGCGTAGATCTCCTCCACCTCAGCGGGACTGGCCACCTTGCGGACGCCGATGGAGAGGATCTTCCCTTGCGGCACCATCACGACCGCGCCGTCTTCCTCCCGGCGCATGGTGACGAAGGTGAGGCTCTGGCCCGCCACCTCCTTCACGTCGATGGCGGCGACGCGGCAGACCCCCTGGTTGGGGTAGACGACCCGGTCTCCAACCTGGAGCTGGAGTGCAGCGGACCCTTCTGGCATGGCCCCCTCGTGGGCGGGTGGGATGAGCACCGAAGCGAGCGCCGGTCGTAGCACCGTGCCCCGCCGGATGCCACGAGATTACCGGGGAAGCATTGTCATCCGGTTGGCATTGCGCTGCGCTTCCAACAGCTTGGCCATGACCTCGTGCGCCTGCGAGTCCAGGACCGCGTCGATTTGGGCGTCGGTCGGCCCCTCGTCCGCCGTGCTTCCGGGCCGAGCGTCCACGCGGGTGGAAAGTCCCACCGTCGCCATCACCGCGATCCCCAGGGCCAGCACCGCCAGCAGCTTCTTCATTGAGCGTCCTCCGTGGCGGCCCAGGGTAGGGGCGGCGTCCGGATGATCAATTTTTCGGCTACAGGCTGGCGGTGTCCTGTAGCGGCCCGTCGCGCGCGCTACTGGTGCAGCGGCGCCACCGGCGTCACCTCCAGCGCAAGGCCGCCGGAGTTGTCGCGGACGTCGTCATCCGGGAACGCGAGCCGCAGCCAGCTCGCGCCGCGCATCACCGTGGGCTGGTTGACCTCCAGCACCTCCAGCGTGCCCGGGGCCACGGCCGGGGACGGCCCCGCGCCGTGCAGCGCGAGCACGCCGCCCACCTCTCCGCCGCCAAAGCCGCGCGTGCGCGCCGGCTCCCTGGCCGACCGCACGACGACGCGGTACGTGGTGGATGGATCCAGCTCCCGGAGCGTGAAGCCGTCGTGGGGGGACAGCGAGACGGCGTGCCGGCGCGCGTCCAGGAGCAGGGTGGTGATGGCGCCGCTCGCCTGTTCGCGCACGTGCACCTGGAGCGCGCCGCGGTTGTCGTCGGGGCGGTCGTCCCAGAGGAACACGTAGAGGACGGAGGCGTCGCGCACCAGCACCTCGTCCGCGCCCACCAGGCCGAAGCTGTCGCGCGCGGCCAGCGCCGTGCCGCCCTCCAGGAAGTACACGGCCTGGGCCACCGGCAGCGGGCCGCCCACCGACACGCGGCCCTCCACGCGCAGGCCGTAGGTGCGGGACGGATCCAACCGCATGCGCGCCGCCTGGGACGAGGGCACGCGCAGGGCATGCGCGACCGCGCTGAGCGCGAACGGACCTCCAGACGAATAGCGGGCGATGGCCGCGGGCGCGTCGTTCGGACCCGCGCGGGGGAGGGAGCGCGCCGCGACCGCCTGCTTCGGCGCGAGCCGCGCGTGGACCGCCAGCGTGGTGCCGCGCTCGGCCTGCACGCGCTGGCTGAAGGGCACCATGCCCGGCAGCAGCACCTCCAGCACGTGGTCGCGGTCCGACTGCAGCTGGGTGATGAGCGTGGGCGTCGTCTCCCTCAGCGTCCGGCCGTCCACGCGGATGGTGGCGCCCGGAGGCGAGGAGCTGAGCTCCACCGCGAACGTGTTGGAGCCGCCCATGACCAGGCCCAGCCACGTGGCCACGAGCGCCGCCACCACCACCGGCGCGCCGCGCACCGCCCAGCCGCGCAGGGAGCGGTGCCACGCGGGCCGAGGCTCCGGAGGCATTGCCTGCGGGGGCAGGGGCTGCGTCGTCAGATCGCCTCGGGGCTCGCCGGGCTCACCCCGGGGCTCGGAGACGTGGCGGGGCACCTCCGGCGGCGTGGCGATGGGCGGCGGTTCGGCGATGCCGCTCCAGCGGCCCACCCGCGCGATGAACTCGCGCGGCAGCTGCACCGGGCGGCCGGCCTCCACGAGCTCCGGCTCGAAGAGGTAGCCCATGAAGTGGCCCAGGTCGCTGGTGGACACGTCCGGCGCGGTGACGTGGAGCTGGCGCGCCAGCGCCTCCGCGAAGGCCTGCGCGGTGGGGTAGCGCTGCTCCGGGCTCGTGGCCATCGCGGTGAGCAGGATGCGCTCCAGCGCGGCCGGGATGTTCGGCGTCCACTCACGCGGGCGGGGGAAGTCGCCCTGGGAAATCTTGCGCAGCACGTCCTGGAGCGAGCCCTCGAAGGGGCGCCGCCCGCAGAGCATCTCGTAGAGGACCGTGCCCGCGGCGAACACGTCCGTGCGCGCGTCCAGCGCCTCGCCGCGCGCCTGCTCCGGCGCGAAGTAGACGTACTTGCCCTTCGCGGGGTCCGCCTTCGTGTCGGAGCGTCCGGCGAGCCGCGCCCGCGCGATGCCGAAGTCCACCAGCTTCACCTGCCCCTCGAAGGAGAGGAGCACGTTCTGCGGGCTCACGTCCCGGTGGACGATGTGCAGCGGGCGGCCGTTGTCATCCAGCCGCGTGTGCGCGTACGCGAGCCCCCGCAGCATGTCGATGGCCACCAGCACCGCCAGGGGCGGCGGCAGCGCGGGCAGCCCCTTCTCCTTCGCCCGGCGCAGCACTCGCGAGAGCGGATGGCCGTCCACCCACTCCATCGCGAGGAAGTACTCGCCCTCCACCTCGCCGAAGTCGAAGATCTGCGCGATGTTGCCGTGCGACAGCCCCAGCGCGATGCGCGCCTCGTTGATGAACATGGACACGAACGCGCTGTCGTCCGCGTAACCGGGGAGGATCTTCTTGATGACCACCGGCTTCGTCACGCCCGCCACCGCCGTCATCCGGGCGCGGTAGATCTCCGCCATGCCGCCCGTCGCGATGCGCTCGAGCAGCTTGTACTTGCCGAACTGGAAGCCGGCGGAAGGCGGCACGTTCGAATCGGCTCCGGTGGAGGGGAGTCCTTCGCAAAAACCGCGAGAAGCTATCATGAGGCCATTCAGACGCTCATGGTGGAATATTCCGCTACGCTCGCCAGCCTGTTCCCGTAACCCTGCATTCTTCCTCCTGGTGTGGAGCAGCCTCACATGGGGTGGGTGCCGGGAGTCCCCGCCCGCTGAACCGGCACGCACGGTGTCTCCAGAGCTAGCACTTCGAGTGGATTCGTCCGCCCCTCCACCGGCTCCCCTGGACGCGGGCAGCTGGGCGGATGCGACCGTCACGCCCGTGTCCGCGCCCGCCTGGGGCGAGCCTGTTCCGGACGATGTCCTCCGGCTGGAGCTGTCGGGAGAGCAGGTGCGCCTGGGCGCGGAGACCTTCACCCCGGCCCGGGACGCGGCCAGGCTCGCGGAGCGGGTGCGGGGCAGGGACGTGCTCGTCGCCGTGGAGGACGCGGACACGTTCCTCGCGCAGGTGTCGGAGGCGCTGGCGGCGCTTCGCGCGCAGGCGTCGGAGGTGTGGCTTCAGCACCCGGACGCGCCGGTGGCCTACCGCGTGGTGCTGCGCGACGAGCAGGGCTTCCGGGCGTGGTTGGACGAGGTGGCGCCCGGCAAGCTGCGCATCATCCAGCGCGCGGACGGCTTCGAGCTGAGCACCAGCGTGGGCAAGCTGCCGGGGCCGGACCGCAACGGCCCGTCCGTGCCGGTGCGCGGCGGGCGCCAGGACATCGCGACGCTGCGGCGGGAGCTGGCCCGGCTGAAGACGCGCTTCACCACGTCGGACGACCTGTGCCTCGTCCCCTCGTTCGGCACGGAGGTGGTGCAGGTGGCG
This sequence comes from Corallococcus sp. CA054B, assembly GCF_003611625.1. Classification (NCBI taxonomy): domain Bacteria; kingdom Pseudomonadati; phylum Myxococcota; class Myxococcia; order Myxococcales; family Myxococcaceae; genus Corallococcus; species Corallococcus sp. CA054B. The sequence continues at coordinate 36,297 of NZ_RAVY01000010.1, read as the reverse complement.
CGGGCGCTCGGCGGCACGTACGTCGCGCCGGAGGAGGGGCTCTTCGACACGCTCTGCCTCGTGTACCCCACGCCCCGGTCCGCTCCAGACGCGGGTTCCCCGTAAGGCGGGGTCCACGAAGCCTCCCGCCTGGCGGGCGGGCACACACCCGGAGGGAGTCCCACGTCGCATTGAGGTGGTGGGTCCGCGGCGCTACTACCCCTGGCGGTCCGCGCGCCCTAATGTGCCGCGCGCCTTTTTCCTGAAGGCTTCGGAGGGCAATGCTCCCTCCCCGGAGGTCGTCGATGGTCGCCGCAACCGAGCCCGCTTCCCGTCCCCAGGATGTTCTCGCCGGGGGCACCTTCCTCTTCCAGGAGGTGGGCTCCACCCGCATCCTCACGCCGGAGGGGTTCTCCGAGGAGCAGCGGCTCTTCTTCAAGACGGCGCTCCAGTTCTGCCGGGAGCAGGTGCTGCCCCAGGCCGCGCGCATCGAGGGCAAGGACAACGCGCTCTTGCGCGACCTCCTGCGCCGCGCGGGCGACCTGGGCCTCCTGAGCGTGGACATCGCGGAGACGTACGGCGGCACGGGCCTGGACAAGACGACGTCGCTCTTGCTCGCGGAGGCCATGAGCCTCCTGGGCTCCTGGTCGGTGACGTCCAGCGCGCACACCGGCATCGGGTCGCTGCCCATCGTGTGGTTCGGCAACGAGGCGCAGAAGGCGAAGTACCTGCCCAAGCTCGCCACGGGTGAGTGGGTGGCGGCGTACGCGCTGACGGAGCAGGGCAGCGGCAGCGACGCGCGCGGGGCGAAGACGAAGGCGGTGAAGTCCCAGGACGGCAAGCACTACGTCCTCAACGGCTCCAAGCTCTACATCACCAACGCGGCCTTCGCGGACGTGTTCGTCGTCTTCGCGCAGGTGGACGGCGACAAGTTCACCGGCTTCATCGTGGAGAAGGACACCCCGGGCCTCACCGTGGGCCCGGAGGAGCACAAGATGGGCATCCGCGGCTCGTCCACGTGCCCGCTCTACTTCGAGGACGCGCTCGTTCCCGTGGAGAACCTGCTGGGTGAGCTGGGCAAGGGCCACCGCATCGCCTTCAACATCCTCAACTACGGCCGCCTGAAGCTGGGCGCGGGCGTCATCGGGGGCATGAAGCTGCAGCTGCAGAGCGCGCTGAAGTTCGCGCAGGAGCGCAAGCAGTTCAAGGCGCCCATCGCCACGTTCCCGCTCATCCGCGAGAAGCTCGCGCGCATGGCCACGCTCGTCTACGCGGTGGAGAGCATGACGTACCGCACGGCGGGGCTGGTGGACGGGCGCCTCGCGTCCAAGGAGCGCTCGGACGCGGACTACGACGCGCACGTCATCGCCGCGATGGAGGAGTTCGCCACCGAGGCCTCCATCATGAAGGTCTTCGGCTCGGAGGCCATCGGCTTCCTGGTGGACGACGCGGTGCAGGTGCACGGCGGCGCCGGCTACATCGAGGAGTACCCGGTGGAGCGCGCCTACCGCGACGCGCGCATCAACCGCATCTTCGAGGGCACCAACGAAATCAACCGCATGCTCATCACCGGCATGCTGCTCAAGCGCGCCGTGAAGGGCGACCTGCCGCTGTTCGCGCAGGCGCGCTCCGTGGCGGAGGAGCTGGGCCGCGGCGAGCGTCCCCGCGCGGGCCGCCACGACGCGCTGGCCAACGAGGAGATCGCCGCCGAGTGCGCCAAGCACCTGGCCATCCACGGCATGCGCCTGGCCGCGGAGACCTTCGGCACGGAGCTGGACAAGCACCAGGAGGTCATGGCCGCGCTGGCGGACGTGGTGATGGACGCGTACGCGCTGGACTCCATGGTGACGCGCACCCGTCAGGGCGCCGCCAGCGGTGTGCTGGACCCGGTGCGCGTGGCGCTGGTGCGGCTGTACGCGATGGAGTCCACCGCCCGCGCCTTCGAGCGCACCCGCCGCGCGCTCTGCGCCACGCTCAAGGGGGACGCGCTCTCGCTGGAGTTGAAGCGCCTGTCCGCGCTGGACGCCTTCACCCCGTACGACCCGGCGGAGCTGCGGGAGACCATCGTCGCGGGCCTGGAAGAGGCCGGCGGCTACCCGTACAACCCGCTGTAACGGCTGAAGCGCGCGGGTGCCCTGGGCGCAGCGTCAGGGCATCCGCGACACGGCATCCAGGCCGAAGCTGACCCGGGCCCGCCAGGGCGCGGGCGGCAGGTGCTCCAGCGCCATCAGGGCCTCCAGCCGCTGGAGCATGTCCGGCCGCAGCCGGCCGAACGTCGCGCCGAAGCCCGGCGTCACCGCCTGCGCCACGCCCTTGCGCGGCACGGACGACGTCCAGGCCACCTCGCCGTGGAGCAGGAGCGGCCCCTCCGTCATGTCCATCTCCATGAAGAAGGGCGTGCCCACCTGCACCTCGCGGGGCAGGGCGGGGGCGTCCACCTCCAGGCCCACGCCGCCCCGGGAGATGTCGCGCACGTAGAAGAACGGCGCCCGGGGGTCGCTCTCCCTGGCGCGCAGGTGCAGCGGCAGGCGCGGGAAGCGGCGCAGGCCGTTCTGCTCCTCCTGGGCGAAGATGAACTGGAGCACCGCGTCCAGCGCGCTGCGATCCTCCGCGCCGTCGTAGCGCACGGTGAGCATGAAGCGCTCGCCGGGGCGCGGCTCCACCTTGACGACCTCGCCCAGCACCTCCACCGGCCGCGGCATGCCGCCCGCGTGCAGCTCAAAGGTGAAGCGGGTGCCCAGCGGCAGGGCCCTGCGCGTCTCCAGGGTGACGCCGCCCTGACCCACGCTGCGGGTGTACTCGCCGACCAGCGACTGCGGCGTCTTGTAGGCCACCTTCAGTCGAACGTTCGTGTTCACGCGCCCGTCAGTCTCAGCCTGGGAGCGAAAGAACTCAAGTTTACCCCACCCCCGAACTCAATTTGACCCCGCCCCCAAAGGTAGGCCGTCCGGCATGTGCCCCGCGGGATGTCCGGCGCCGGGCGCGCGGTGTTCCAGCCTGTTGCGCGCTTTCTTGACCCCCCTGGGGGGGGCGCGTATGTATGCCGGCCGCAGAGGGGTAAGAAGTGGGAAGGAGTGGTGGTCCGTCCCGTGTCGGGCTGAAAAGGTGGATCGTCCCGCGTGTTCCGAGGCGTCTATGAGCACCAGATCGACGCGAAGGGGCGCACCAGCCTCCCGGCCAAGCTGCGGGAGACGTTGGTGGGCGCCTACGACGAGCGGCTCATCGTCACCACGGCCCTGGACCCCTGCCTCCACGCCTATCCGGTGCGGGAGTGGGAGGCGTTGGAGACCGCGCTCGCCCGGCGCAACCCCATGGAGCCGGGGGTCAAGACGTTGATGCGGCTGTACGTGGCCAGCGCGCAGGAGTGCCCGCTGGACAAGCTGGGCCGGTTGCTCATCCCGCCGTCGCTCAGGACGTACGCGAAGTTGGAGAAGGACGTGGTGTGGGCGGGGATGGTGAAGGTGATTGAGCTTTGGAGCCAGGAAGGCTGGGCGAAGGCGCAGGAGGATGCGCGCCAGGAAGCCACCTCCCCGGACGTGTTGCGGGTGCTGGGCGAGCTGCGCCAGCCGTAGCCAGGAAGTCGACAGCTTCAGGTTTCGCAAAGAGAAGGGTGGGCAGGCGCATGGACCAGGTGCAGGAGGTTCGTCGGAACAGGGCGGTGGTGGCGGCGTCCGAGCGCGTGGAGACGCTGATGCTGGAGGGCGAGCTGGAGGAGGCGGACCTGCTCAAGCTGTGCGAGGACCTGATGCACCGGCTGCACCGGGGCACCCGTCAGGTCGTCCTGGACTTCGCGGACGTGTCGCACCTGAACTACCGCGGCGTGCGCCCGCTGATGGCCCGCACGGACGCGTTCCGCCGCGCCGGTGGGGACGTGAAGCTGTCCGGGCTGTCGCCGTACCTGGCCGCCATCTTCCGCGCGGCCGGCGCCCATGACGTCTTCGAGCTGTACCCGCACATGAACGATGCCCGGGCCGCCTTCCAGCTCTCGCGCGCTCCCTTCGTCTGACCCGCACCCAAGGCCCCCTCCCGTGGACTTCCAGCACCAGACCGTCCTGCTCCACGAGACGGTGGAGCTGCTGAACCCGGCGGAGGGCAAGGTCATCCTCGACGGCACGCTCGGCGGCGGAGGCCACACGCAGGCGCTGCTCGCCCGGGGCGCCACGGTGGTGGGCGTGGACCGGGACCCCGTGGCGCTCGCCGCGGCCACCGCCCGCATGGGCGGCAACGCGCGCTTCCAGGCCCGGCAGGGCAACTTCGCGGACCTGCCCCGCGTGGCTCAGGACCTGCTGCCCGTGGACGGCGTGCTGGTGGACCTGGGCGTGTCCTCGCCCCAGCTGGACGTGGCCGAGCGCGGCTTCTCCTTCATGAAGGACGGCCCGCTGGACATGCGCATGGGCGACAGCGGCATCACCGCCGCGGAGCTCATCGCTGAAACGGACGAGCGCGACCTGTCGAAGCTGCTCAAGGACTACGGGGAAGAGCCCTTCGCGCGGCCCATCGCGCGGGAGCTGAAGAAGGCGCTGCCCCAGCGCACGCTGGAGGCCGCGGAGGTGGTGAAGCGCGCCGTGCCCCGCAAGGCGTGGCCGGACCGCATCCACGTGGCCACCCGCACCTTCCAGGCGCTGCGCATGGCGGTGAACGGCGAACTGGAGGCGCTGGACGCGCTGCTCGCCGCGCTGCCCTCGCTGCTCAAGGTGGGCGGCCGCGCCGCGGTCATCTCCTTCCACTCCCTGGAGGACCGGAAGGTGAAGGAAGCCTTTCGCGCCCTGGTGGGCGGATGCACCTGCCCGCCGGGCTTCCCGGTGTGCGTGTGCAACAGCCAGGGTGACTTCGCCCTCGTGTCCAAGAAGGCCGTCGCGGCTTCCGAAGCGGAAGTCGAGGCCAACCCCCGCTCTCGCAGCGCGCACCTGCGCGTGGTGGAGAAAATCCGATGAGCAAGGCCCTCTCGCGTCCCTCCGTGTCCGTGGCCGGCGTGCTGATGCACCTCTTGCCCGCCGTCATGCTCTTCACCCTGTTCGCCGCCGTGGGCATCCTCCACGTCACCAGCCGCGTGCTCGTGGTGGACATGGGCTACCGCCTGTCCAACGCGGAGGGCGAGAGCCGCTCACTCACCCGGGAGAACGACCGGCTCAAGCTGGAGCTGGCCACGCTCAAGGCGCCGGCCCGGCTGGAGCGCGTGGCCCGTGAGCAGCTGGGCATGGCCATGCCCAAGGGCGGCGCGGTGGTGTCCATCGCCGACGAGCGCGTGAAGGGCTCCAGCACCGCGCAGGCCCGTTCGGCGGCCCCGGCCGTCCGCGTGGCGGAGCGGGGGACCGGGCGGTGAGGGACCTCAAGAGCGCGCGGATTCCGGAGTCGAACACGAAGGGGCTCAGGCTGCGGGTCCAGCTCTTGTTCGGGCTGTTCCTCGCGCTCCTGGGCACGGCGTTCGGCCGCGCGGTCTACCTCCAGGTCTTCCAGCAGGAGAAGCTGCGCGGCCTGGCGCAGGACCAGTACGTCCGGCAGATCGACATTCCCGCCCGGCGCGGTGACATCTACGACCGGCGCGGCACGCCGCTCGCGCAGAGCGTGGAGGTGGACTCCATCTGGGTGGACCCGTCCATGCTCCCCGACGTGCCGCAGGCGGCCCGTCAGCTCGCCCGCGCCGTGCACCTGGACAGCCGCGACCTGGTCGCGCGCCTGTCGCGCGCCAGGCGCTTCGCGTGGGTGAAGCGCCAGGCGAAGCCCCAGGAGGTGGAGGCAGTGAAGGCGCTGGGCCTGCCGGGCCTGGGCTTCACCAAGGAGCCCAAGCGCTTCTATCCCCAGCGGGAGCTGGGCGCGCACATCGTGGGCATGGTGGGCACCGACGGGCACGGCCTGGAGGGCCTGGAGCTGGCCTTCGAGGACGAGCTGTCCGGGCAGAACTCGCGCACCTCCGGCTTCCGGGACGCCAAGGGCCGCAAGCTGATGGTCCAGGGCGCCATGGATCCCCTGGAGCGCCAGGGCGCCACCGTGACGCTCACGCTGGACCGCCACCTCCAGTACGTGGCGGAGAAGGCGCTGGCCAAGGCCGTGGACGACGCCAAGGCCACGGCGGGCATGGCGGTGGTGCTGGACCCGCGCACCGGGGAGCTGCTGGCGCTGGCCAACAACCCGCGCTTCAACCCCAACACGCCCGAGGACGGCGTGAAGAACGCCATCCGCAACCGCGCCGCGCTGGACGCCTTCGAGCCCGGCTCCACGATGAAGGCCTTCGTGGTGGCCGCCGCGCTGGAAGAGAAGGTCATCACCCCGGACCAGCTGTTCTTCTGTGAGAACGGCGCCATGCGCATCGGCCGCCACACCATCAACGACACCCACCGGCACGGCTGGCTCAACGCCCAGGGCATCCTCCAGGTGTCCTCCAACATCTGCGCCGCGAAGATCGCCGAGGCCCTGGGCCGCGAGAAGTTCGTCGCCGCCTACCACGCCTTCGGCTTCGCGGAGCGCACCGGCCTGGCGCTCACCGGCGAGAGCCGCGGCGTCATCCCGTTTCCGAAATCGGACATCTCCCTGGCCACCCAATCCTTCGGCCAGGGCATGACTTCCACCGCCGTCCAGCTGGCGGCGGCCTATGGCGCGCTGGCCAACGACGGCGTGCTGATGCGCCCGTTCCTGGTCTCCAAGGTGGTGGACCCGGACGGCGTGGTGCTGCTGGAGAACCAGCCCACGGAGCTGCGCCGGGTCGTTTCCCAGAGGGTGGCGCGCCAGGTCGTGGGCATGCTCGAGAGCGTGGTGGTCAAGGGAGGGACCGCGCCCAAGGCCGCCATGGACGACTACCGGGTGGCCGGAAAGACGGGCACGGCGCAGAAGGCGGACCCCGTGGCACGGGGGTATTCCGACAAACGCATCGCGTCGTTCGCGGGCATGGTGCCAGCCGAGGCCCCGCGCGCCGTGATTCTCGTGGTGGTGGACGAACCCAAGACAGACGTATACGGGGGGAACGTGGCTGCCCCTGCCTTCAAGGAAATCGCTACCGCTGCCATGGCCCACCTGGCCGTGCCCCCGTCCCGGACGGTGGCACCCGCCGAGGTGGCCGCGGCCGCCGCGCCCGTGGTGCCCCCTCCGGCACCGAAGGCGATGGCGAAGGCCGTGCCCGTCAGGGCCGGCCTGGAGGATGCGGTGACCGAGACCCCGGAACCCGGCACGGTGCGTGTGCCGGACGTCCAGGGTCAGGCGGGTCGGGAGGCCGTGGTGAAGTTGCTCGCCGCGGCGTTGGAGCCACAGCTGCAAGGAAGTGGACGAGTCGTATCTCAGACCCCCCCCGCCGGTGCGCTGGTGGAGAAGGGGGCCCGGGTGACGCTGGAACTGGCGGCACGGCAATGAGGCCGTGTCCTTTCCAGGCCCCGCAAGCAATGCGTGTGAAGGGGAAGAGATGAAGCTGACGGATGTCCTCGCAGGGTGTGGAGCCGAGCAGACCTCGGGCGGCCGTTCCGCGGTCGACGTCACGGGAGTGACGCAGGATTCGCGGCGCGTGAAGCCGGGGGATCTCTTCATTGCCGTGCCGGGCCTGAAGGAAGACGGGGCCCAGTTCATCGGTGAGGCTGTGTCGCGCGGCGCCGTGGCCGTCGTGTCGGAGAAGCAGGGGCAGTCCTCGCAGGTGCCGTTCTTCAAGGTGAGCAGCGCGCGCAAGGCGCTGGCCCTCATCGCGGCCAACTTCCACGGCCGCCCCGCGGACAAGCTGACGCTCCTGGGCGTCACCGGCACCAACGGGAAGACGACCACCACGTACTTGCTGGAGGCCATCCTCGCCACCGCGGCCATGTACACCGGCTCTCCGGCGCCGGGCGTCATCGGCACGCTGGGCTACAAGTTCGGCGGCAAGACGACGGAGCTGGCCAACACCACCCCGGACCCGCTGGAGCTGCACCGCATCTTCCGGGAGATGGTGGACGCGGGCGTGGAGACGGTAGTGATGGAGGTCTCCAGCCACGCGCTCGCGCAGGAGCGCGTGCACGGGCTCACCTTCAAGGCCGCGGGCTTCAGCAACCTGTCTCGCGACCACCTGGACTACCACAAGGACCTGGAGGAGTACTTCCAGGTGAAGCGCAAGCTCTTCCTGGAGAACCTGGCCGCCTCCGGCACCGCGGTGGTGAACGGCGACGACACCTTCGCCAGCCGCATCTACACGGAGCTGCGCAACCAGAAGCGGATGGCGTGGAAGTTCAGCCGCACGGGCGCGGGTGAAATCTCCGCCGCGGACGCCGCCTACTCGCTCAAGGGCATCGAGGCCACCCTGAAGACGCCCGCGGGCGACATCAAGGTGAAGAGCAAGCTCCTGGGGCCCCACAACCTGGAGAACATCATGCTCGCCGCCGGCATCGCGCTGGGCGCGGGCATCAGCCGCTCGGACGTGAAGAGCGGCATCGAGCTCGTCACGGGCGTGGCCGGCCGCATGGACCGCGCGGAGAACCACCGCGGCGGCCCGGCTCCGGCGGTGCTGGTGGACTACGCGCACACGGATGACGCGCTCAAGCGCTCCATCGAAGCGGCGCGCGCGCTGGCCAAGGGCCGCGTCATCGTCGTCTTCGGCTGCGGCGGCGACCGCGACAAGGGCAAGCGCCCGCTGATGGGCACGGTGGCCGCGGAGGGCGCGGACCTGGTGATGGTGACCAGCGACAACCCGCGCACCGAGGATCCGGAGACCATCATCTCCGAGGTGACGCCGGGCCTGGAGAAGGGCGGCCTGCGCCGCATCTCCGAGGGCAAGGCGAAGAACGGGGAGAAGGGCTACCTGGTGGACGCGGACCGCCGCGCCGCCATCGAGCAGGTCATCAACCTGGCCAAGGACGACGACGTCGTCCTCATCGCCGGCAAGGGCCACGAGACCTACCAGACGGTGGGCACCGAGAAGCTCAAGTTCGACGACCGCGAGGTCGCCGCGCGCGCGCTGGCCAACCGCATCCCGGGCTGAACCTGCTCAAGGCCACACCCCCCCTCCATGGCCGCTCGATTCTCCGATGACGAGGTGGTGCAGGCGACGGGTGCGACCCGTCGCGGGGAGCCCGTGGAAGCGGGCTTCCCCGCCGTCTGCACCGACACGCGGTCGCTCACCCCTGGGTGCCTCTTCGTGGCGCTGCAGGGCGAGCGCTTCGACGCCCACGACTTCGTGGACGGAGCCCAGCGCCAGGGAGCGGCCGGGGCGGTGGTGAAGCGGGGGAGGGCGCTGCCGGCCCTGCCCCCGGGCTTCGCCCTGTACGAAGTGGAGGACACCCTGGCCGCGCTCGGCGGCCTGGGCGCGCTGCACCGCCGCCGCTTCCAGATTCCGGTGGCGGCGGTGGGGGGCTCCAACGGGAAGACGACCACCAAGGAGATGGTGGGCGCCATCCTGGCCACGCGGGGCCCGGCGCTGAAGACGGAGGGCAACTTCAACAACGAGGTGGGCGTCCCGCTCACGCTCTTCCGGCTGGAGCCGTCCCACGTGGCGGCCGTCATCGAAGTGGGGATGAACCAGCCGGGCGAAATCGAACGGCTCACCCGCAAGGTCCAGCCGGACGCCGGTGTCATCACCGTCGTCCAGCCGGAGCACCTGGAGGGGCTGGGCAGCCTGGAGGGCGTGGCGGAGGCGGAAGGGGAGATGTTCCGCGAACTGCTGCCCCAGGCGACCGCCGTCGTGAACCTGGACGACGCGCTCATCGTGCGCCAGGCCGCGCGCAGCGGCGCGAAGCACCTGTCGTTCGGCCGGGCGGAAGGGGCGGACGTGCGCCTCACGGCGGTCCACACGCTGGGCCGTGACGGCATGGTGGCCACCGTGCGCTACCAGGGGAAGGACTGGCCGGTGCGCCTGCACTTCGTGGGGCCGCACAACGCGCAGAACGCGACGGCGGCGTTCGCGACGGCGCTGGCCCTGGGCTACTCCCCCGAGGAGTGCGTGAAGGGCCTGGAGTCCGCGCGGCCGTACGCGCGCAGGCTCAACATCGTGGATGGCAGGAACGGCGTCACGGTGGTGGACGACTGCTACAACGCCAACCCGGCCTCCATGGAGGCCGCGCTCGTCACGCTGGGCACGCTGGTGCCGGAAGGTGGCCGGGCGGTGGCGGTGCTGGGCGACATGTTGGAGCTGGGCGCGGGCGAGGCGGAGGAGCATGCCCGGCTGGGTGAGCTCGTCGCGCGGCACGCGAAGCTGGTCGCGTTCTTCGGCCCCCGGTCCTCGGGCGGCCTGGGCAGCGCGGACATGGGAGATTCCGCCGCCCATTTCACCGAAGTGGAGCCATTGGTGGCGTGGTTGACGCCCCGGCTCTCGCCCGGTGACGTGGTGCTGGTGAAGGCCAGTCGCGGCATGCGATTGGAGCGCGTGGTGGCGGCCCTGACGGGTGCGGCACCCCCCGGAGGGAGTCACTAGTGCTGTACCTTCTGTACGAGCTCATCCAGAACACCGAGGCCGGGCGCGTCCTCAACTTCCTGCGCTACCCGACCTTCCGCATCATCGCCGCGGGCGTCTTCGCCCTGCTCCTGGGGATGCTCATCGGCCCGCGCCTCATCGCGCGGCTGCGCCTGAAGCAGCACGGGCAGAGCAACGTGCGCGAGGACACCCCGGACAGCCACCAGAAGAAGAAGGGCACGCCCACCATGGGTGGCGCGCTCATCCTCATCTGCATCGCGGCGGGCACGCTCTTGTTCGCGGACCTGAAGTCCCGCGGCGTCTGGGTGATGATCCTCCTCACCTTCGGCTACGGCTTCATCGGCTTCCTGGACGACTGGCTCAAGCTGTCCAAGCGCAACTCCAAGGGCCTGGCCGGGCGCAAGAAGATGGCGCTGCAGACGCTCTTCTTCCTCATCGCCATCTTCGGCCTGATGTGCACGTGGACGAAGGCGGATGGCTCCTTCGGGCCCACGCTGCTCATCGACACGCGGCTGACGCTGCCGTTCGTGCCGTCCCATTGGTTCAATCCGGACCTGGGCTGGTTCTACGTCGTCTTCGCGTGGATCGTCATCGTGGGCACGTCCAACGCGGTGAACCTCACGGACGGCCTGGACGGCCTGGCCATCGTGCCCACCATCGTGTCGGCGGTGACCTTCTGCGTGCTCTGCTACGTGGCGGGCACCACGCTGCACATCGCGGACACGGAGACGGTGAACGGCGTCACCAGGCTTACGGCCACGCCGCTGTACCGCTACCTGGGCATCCTCCAGGTGCCGGGCGGCGCGGAGCTGGCCGTCTTCTGCGCGAGCATCGTGGGCGCGGGCATCTCCTTCCTCTGGTTCAACACCTACCCGGCGTCCGTGTTCATGGGCGACATCGGCTCGCTGGCCCTGGGTGGCGCGTTGGGCGCGCTGGCGGTGTTCTCCAAGAACGAAGTCGTCTCCGCCATCATCCACGGCATCTTCTTCGCGGAGGCGCTCTCCGTGATGATCCAGGTGGCATCCTTCAAGATGACGGGCCGGCGCGTCTTCAAGATGGCCCCGGTGCACCACCACTTCGAGCTCAAGGGCATGGCCGAGCCGAAGATCATCGTGCGTTTCTGGATTGTCGCCATCCTCTGTGGTGGCGTGGCCCTGCTGTCCCTGAAACTGCGCTAGTCGCTTTGCCCCCATCGAGGTCGGCCCGCCCCATGAATCCCTCGCTGTCCGGTCGGAATGTCGCGGTGTTCGGGCTGGCCAAGAGCGGCGTCGCGGCGCTGCGGCTTCTGGTCCAGCACGGCGCGAAGGTGACGGCGCTGGACGCGCGCTCCGAGGACGCGCTCGGCGACGTCGCGAAGGAGCTGCACGCGAAGGGCGTGACGCTCGTCACGGGCGCCACGCCCCCGGGGCTGCTCACCCGCCAGGACCTGGTGGTGGTGAGCCCGGGCGTGCCGCTGTCCCTGCCGGAGCTGGAGGCCGCGCGCACGTCGGGCGTTCCCGTTTGGGGCGAGATCGAGCTGGCGGGCCGCCTCCTCACGGGCACCCGCTTCCTGGGCATCACCGGCACCAACGGCAAGAGCACCACCACGGCGCTCACCGGCGAGCTGTACGCGAAGGCCGGTCTGCGCACCTTCGTGGGCGGCAACCTGGGGCGCCCGCTGGCGGAGGCCGCCATGTCCCCCGGGGACTGGGACGCGCTGGTGGTGGAGCTGTCCAGCTTCCAGCTGGAGGGCATCCACCAGCTCAAGCCCACGGGCGCGGCCATCCTCAACCTCACGCCGGACCACCTGGACCGCTACGCCAACCACGCCGAGTACGGCGGGGCCAAGGCGCGCATCTTCATGAACCAGGACGCCAGCAGCGACTTCGCCGTGGTGAACGCGGACGACGCGGCGGTGATGGGGCTGGCCGCCTCCGCGCGCGCGCCCGTGTACGGCTTCTCCATGACGGGCCGCCCGGTGGTGGACGCGCCGAAGCTGGCGGGGCTGGCCATCGCGCGGCCCGGCGGCTTCGAGCTGGAGTTCGCGGGCGAGTCCTACACGCTCACCAACCGCTCGCTCCGGGGCGCGCACAACGCGCAGAACGCGATGGCGGCGGCGCTGCTGGCCCGGCTGGGCGGCGTGGCGAAGGACGCGGTGCAGGCGGGGCTGGACAGCTACCCGGGCCTGGCTCACCGGCTGGAGAGCGTGCGCGTGCTGGACGGCGTGGAGTGGGTGAACGACTCCAAGGCCACCAACGTGGACTCCGTGCTGGTGGCGCTCAAGGCGTTCGCTGGCGACGTGTGGCTCATCGCGGGCGGCAAGGGCAAGGGCGCGCCGTACGCGCCCATGGTGGAGGCGGGGCAGGGCAAGGTGAAGGGCGTGCTCACCATTGGCCAGGACGCGGACGCGCTGGCGCGGGCGTACGCGAACGACGCGCCGGTGCACGCGTGCGGCACGCTGGCCCAGGCGGTGGCGAAGGCGCGTGAGGTGGCGAGGGCGGGGGACACGGTCCTCCTGTCCCCGGCGTGCGCGTCGTACGACCAGTTCAAGAACTTCGAGGACCGGGGCGACACGTTCAAGCGCCTCGTCGGGGCGCTCTGACCGTGATGAAGACCTCTCCTCCGGCCGCCCCCGTGCGGTTCGATCCGATTTTGCTGTGCGCGGTGCTGGCGCTGGTGGCGCTGGGCCTGGTGATGACGTACTCGGCCAGCGCCGTGCTCGCGCAGGACAAGCTGGGCGACAGCCTCTACTTCCTCAAGCGCCAGCTGTCCGCCGCGGGCCTGGGCCTCGTGGCCATGGCGGTGGGCATGAAGCTGGGCTGGCGGAAGCTGGCGCGGCTGGCGTACCCGCTCCTGCTCATCGCCATCGTGCTGCTCATCGCCGTGGCCATCCCCGGCATCGGCACCACGGCGGGCGGCGCGCGGCGGTGGATCCGCCTGCCGGGCTTCAGCCTCCAGCCGGCGGAGCTCGCCAAGTTCGCGTGGGTCGTCTACCTGTCCTATTCGCTGGCGAAGAAGCGGGAGAAGGTGGCCACGTTCTCCATCGGCTTCCTGCCGCACCTGGCCCTGTGCGGCATCCTGGTGTTCCTGTGCATGCTCCAGCCGGACTTCGGCAGCAGCGTGCTGCTGGTGTTCATGCTCTTCGTGCTGCTGTTCGCGGCGGGCACGAAGCTGTCGTACCTGGTGGGCTCCCTCCTGCTCGCGCTGCCGCTGGCCTTCGTCGCCATCGCGACCAGCCCCTACCGCATGAAGCGCATCCTCGCGTTCCTGGACCCCTGGGCCCACCGGCACGACGTGGGCTACCAGGTGGCGGAGTCGCTGATGTCCATCGGCTCCGGCGGCATCACCGGCCTGGGGCTGGGGGACGGCCGGCAGAAGCTGTTCTTCCTGCCGGAGGCGCACACGGACTTCATCTTCTCCATCCTCGGTGAGGAGCTGGGACTCATCGGCGTGGGGCTGCTGGTGGTGCTGTACGCCATCGTCCTGTGGCGCGGCATCCGCGCGGCCCTGGCGGCGGGGGAGACCTTCGGCACGTACCTGGGCCTGGGCATCAGCTCCATCATCGCGTTCCAGGCCACGGTGAACATGTGCGTGGCCATGGGCCTCCTGCCCACGAAGGGCCTGACGCTGCCGTTCGTGTCCTACGGTGGCACGTCGCTGGTGGTGCTGATGGGCTCGGCGGGCGTGCTGCTGTCGCTGAGCGCGAACACGCAGGGCGCGACGAGGCCGGTGCGCACGGGCACCACGGACCTACGGGAGGTGACGGCGTGAAGGTGCTCATCGCGGGCGGCGGCACCGGGGGCCATCTCTTCCCGGGCATCGCGCTGGCGGAGGAGGTCGTGACCCGCCACCCGAACAACGAGGTCGTCTTCGTTGGGACGGAGAAGGGGCTGGAAGCTCGCGTGGTGCCCAAGGAGGGCTACCCGCTGGAGCTGGTGAAGGTGCAGGGGCTCAAGGGCAAGGGGCTCATCGGCCTCATCAAGGGGCTCATCGCGCTGCCCCTGGCGTTCCTCGCTTCGTTCCGCATCCTGTCGCGCCACAAGCCGGACGTGGTGGTGGGCGTGGGCGGCTACGCGAGTGGGCCCGTGGTGCTGGCCGCGTGGCTGATGGGCATCCCCACCGCCATCCAGGAGCAGAACGCGCTGCCCGGGCTCACCAACAAGGTGCTGGGCCGCATCGTGAAGGTCGTCTTCACCGCCTTCGAGGAAGCGCGCAATTACTTCCCGGAAGCCAAGGTGCAGATGATTGGCAACCCCATCCGCAAGAAGCTGATGGACAACTACCTGCGCAGCAGCTCCGCGCACGAGAAGTTCTCCGTCCTCATCTTCGGCGGCAGCCTGGGCGCGCGCGGCCTCAACAACCGCGTGCTGGAGGCGCTGGACTCGCTGGGTGACGTGAAGGACCAGCTCGACATCGTCCACCAGACGGGGAAGCTGGACCTGGAGAACGTGAAGAAGGGCTACGCGGACAAGGGCTTCGCGGACGTGGCGCAGGTGGTGGAGTTCATTGACGATATGTCCTCCGCCTACGCGAAGGCGGACCTGGTCATCTGCCGCGCGGGAGCCACGTCGCTGGCGGAGCTGACGGTGTGCAAGAAGGCCAGCATCCTGGTGCCCTTCCCGCACGCCACGGACAACCACCAGGAAGTGAACGCCCGCGCGTTGGTGGACGTGGGCGCGGCCATCATGTTCCGCGAGTCGGAGCTCACCGGGCAGAAGCTGGCGGAGACGCTGCGCGGCCTGATGACAGACCCCGCGAAGCTCAAGCAGATGGCGAAGAAGGCGGGCATCCTGGGCCGCCCGGCCGCCGCGAAGGAGCTGGCGGACGTGTGCGTGGACCTGACCACCCAGGCCTGGGGCCCGGGCGGGCGCGACCGCGGACAGAAGGACGTGAAGAAGGCACCCGGGAGCAAGGCATGAGCAGCAAGACCGTCAGCAACAAGCCCGGCAGCCTCTTCAAGACGCGCCACGCGGCGCACGTGCACTTCGTGGGCGTGGGCGGCATCGGCATGAGCGGCATCGCGGAGGTGCTGCTCAACCTGGGCTACCGCGTCTCCGGTTCGGACCTGCGCGAGAGCGACATCACCCGCCGCCTGGCGAAGCTGGGCGCCACGCTCTACGAGGGCCACAAGGCGTCCAACCTGGTGCACGCGGACGTGGTGGTCATCTCCTCCGCGGTGCGCAAGGACAACCCGGAGGTGGTGACGGCGCGCCAGCGCAAGATTCCCGTCATCCCCCGCGCGGAGATGCTCGCGGAGCTGATGCGCCTGAAGTACGCGGTCGCCGTCGCCGGCAGCCACGGCAAGACGACCACGACGTCCATGGTGGCCACGGTGCTGTCCGCGGCGGGCCTGGACCCCACGGCGGTGGTGGGCGGCAAGGTGAACGTGCTCGACTCCAACGCCAAGCTGGGCAAGAGCGAGCTGATGGTGGTGGAGGCCGACGAGTCCGACGGCAGCTTCCTCAAGCTGCACCCGTCCATCGCGGTCGTGACGAACATCGACCCGGAGCACATGGACCACTACGGCGACCTGGAGACGCTCCAGTCCGCCTTCGTGGAGTTCTGCAACCGCGTTCCCTTCTACGGCCTCAACGTGCTGTGCCTGGACAACCCCAACGTCCAGGCGCTGCTGCCGCGCATCGAGAAGCGCTTCGTCACCTACGGCAGCTCCCACATGGCGGACTACCGGCTGGAGGGCATCTCGCTGGACGGCTTCACCACCACCTTCCGCGCCTTCCGCCGGGAAGAGGACCTGGGCGAGTTCCGCGTGCGCATGGTGGGCGCGCACAACGCCTTCAACGCGCTGGCGGTGGTGGCCATCGCGGAGGAGATGGACATCCCGCTGGAGACGGTGCGCTCCGCGCTGGCGGAGTTCGGCGGCGTGCAGCGCCGCTTCACCGTGCGCGGCGAGGTGGGCGGCATCACCGTGGTGGACGACTACGGGCACCACCCCACGGAGGTGATGGCCACGCTGTCCGGCGCGCGCCGCGCCTTCGGCCGCCGGGTGGTGGCCGCCTTCCAGCCGCACCGCTACACGCGCACGCACGACCTGATGAAGGAGTTCGCCACCGCGTTCAACGACGCGGACGTGCTCTTCGTCACCAGCGTCTACGCGGCGGGCGAGGAGCCGATTCCCGGCGCCACCGGCGACGCGCTGGCGGAGGCCATCCGCGCGCACGGCCACCGCGACGTGACGTTCGTGGAGAAGCGCGCGGACGTGGCGAAGGCGCTCCACGAGCGCGTGCGCGAGGGCGACCTGGTGCTGACGCTGGGCGCGGGCGACATCACCCAGGTGGGCCCGGACCTGCTCAACCTGATGGGCGCGGCGAAGGGCGGGTAGGGGATGCAGCCGGGCGAGGTGACACCGCTGGCGGCGCGCGTGGCGCGGCTGCCGGGCCTGGACGTCAAGCCGGGCGAACCCCTGGCGCCGCTCATCAGCGTGCGCGTGGGCGGTCCGGCGGAGGCGCTGGTGCGTCCCCGCTCACCGGATGCACTGGTGGAGCTGCTGCGCCTGGCCCGCGACGAGGGCATCCCCGTGACGGTGCTGGGCGGCGGGGCCAACACGCTGGTGGGCGACGGCGGCGTGCCGGGGCTCACCGTGAAGCTGCCCCCGGATTTGTTCCCGGAGGCGCTGGACGTGGGCCCGGACGACGGGCGGGTGACGCTGGGCACGGGCGCGGCCATTGCCCGGCTGGTCAACGTGATGCGCGCGCAGGGCCTGGTGGGCGCGGAGTTCCTCGCGGGCATTCCCGGCACCCTGGGCGGCGCCGTCACCATGAACGCCGGCACCAAGAACGGCGAGTGCTTCCGCGTGGTGGAGGCCATTGAGGTCGCCACGGCGGATGGGGTGGGGTGGCTGACGAAATCGCAGGTGCCGCACACCTACCGTCACGCCACGCTGCCCGCGGGAGGTATCGTCACCCGCGTGCGCTTCCATCTTCCCAAGGGCGATGTCGTGGCCAGCAAGGCGGCCATGGACGCGGACCTGGGCTACCGCAAGCGCACGCAGCCCTTGAGTCAGCCCAACTTCGGCAGCGTGTTCACCAACCCGCCGGGCGACCACGCCGGGCGGCTCATTGAACTCGTGGGCCTGAAGGGGCACACCCTGGGGCGCGCGCAGGTGTCCACCCTGCACGCGAACTGGATCGTCAACCTGGGCGGCGCGGCCGCTCGCGACGTGCGGGGCCTCATCACCCTGATGCAAGAGCGGGTGAAGGAAGCCTCCGGCGTCGTCATGCACCCCGAAGTCAAATTCGTCGGAGTCTTCCTGCCATGAGCACCGGTCCCCGAGGCTTCACCCCCGCTGAGTTGAAGGCGAAGCGTGTCGGCGTGCTGTACGGCGGCCTCTCCAGCGAGCGCGAGGTGTCCCTGCGCACGGGCGCCGCGGTGTCGGGCGCCCTCAGGGGCCTGGGCTACGACGTGGTGGAGATCGACGTGGGCAAGGACCTGCCCGCGCGCCTCATCGCGGAGAAGGTGGACGTGGCGTGGCTCGCGCTGCACGGCCGCTTCGGCGAGGACGGCTGCATCCAGGGCCTCCTGGAGGCCATGTTCATCCCCTACACCGGCAGCGGCGTGATGGCGTCCGCCGTGGGCATGGACAAGGTGTACGCGAAGGAGATCTTCGTCGCGCGCGGCATCCCCACGCCGCCCTACCGGGCCTTCGACTCGGCGGAAGCCGCGCTCGCGGAAGCGGACCGGCTGCCGTTCCCCTTCCCGGTGGTGGTGAAGCCCAGCCGCGAGGGCAGCAGCGTGGGCGTGCACATCTGCAAGACGCGCGAGGAGTACACCGCCGCCGTCCAGGACGCCTCGAAGCACGCGGGCACGCTCCTGGTGGAGCAGTTCATCAAGGGCCGGGAAGTGCAGGGCGGCGTGCTGGACAACGAGGCCCTGGGCGTCATCGAAGTGAAGGCCGCCCGCGAGTTCTACGACTACGAAGCCAAGTACAAGTCCGGCAGCGGTACTCAGTATCTCTTCCCCGCGCCGCTGCCCCCGGACCTGTACGCGCGCGTCAACGAGGTCTCCCTGGGCGCGCACAAGGCGCTGGGGTGCTCCGGCGGGTCGCGCTCGGACGTCATCGTCACGGAGAGTGGCGACGTGTTCCTGCTGGAAATCAACACGCTGCCCGGAATGACGGCCTCCAGCCTCCTGCCCAAAATCGCGGCGGGGCGGGGCATCGACTTCCCGGCCCTCTGTGAGCGGCTGCTCCAGGGCGCTTCGCTCAAGGCCTGAGCCGCTGCGCGTTCTTTCCTGGAGTTCCGGCCTCTTGTGAGGCCGGCGTGTCCCCCCGTGCCGCTACAGCGACGTGCCTGTAGCCAAAAACTGGCGTGGTTTGACGTCCGCACGCAGCATGCGCCTCCCTGCTCATGGCCTTTGGAAAATCCAAGAACCGCCGACGCATCGACGCCGCACCGCGCAATGACGCGGTGAAGGGTGCGGTCCGCTCGCACGGGCCGTCGGTGGCGAAGGCGCTGGGGCTGGCGGTGGCGACGGCGGGGCTCATCTGGGGCGGCATCGAGCTGCGCGCCTGGGCGGTGGTGACGCCGCGCTTCGCGCTGGAGTCGGTGAACTTCACCGGCCTGGAGCGCGCGTCGCGCCCGGAGCTCTTGAAGCTGTCCGGCCTCACGGCGGGGCAGAACCTGTGGACGCTGGATACGGCCGCGCTGGCCCGGGCCATGGGGCAGCACCCCTGGGTGCGCACGGTGGAGGTGACGCGGCGGTTTCCGCGCGGCGTGTCCGTGGAGGTGACGGAGCACGCACCCGCGGCGCTGGCGGTGCTGGGCGACCTCTACGTGCTGGACGACGAGGGCGAGCCCTTCAAGCGCGTCACCCCGGGGGACGGGCTGGACCTGCCGCTCGTCACGGGCGTGGAGCGCGATGCGTACGTGGCGGACCCGGACGCGGTGCGTTCGAAGTTCCGCGAGGCGCTGGATGTAACCCGTGCTTATGCGCGGCTGTCGCCGGGGCGATCCGACCGGCTGTCCGAGGTGCGCCTGGAGAACACCGGGCTTGCGCTGGTGACGGCGACGGGGCAGGAGGTGCGCCTTGGTGCTGGCGATACGGAAGTCAAGCTCCAGCGGCTGGCGCGCGTTCGACGCGAGCTCAGCACAAGGGGGCTTGCAGCCGCGATCATTCGCCTGGATAACCGTGCCCGACCGGGTTGGGTGGCGGTGAGGCTTTCGAGTGGGTCCGACTCCGTGCGGAGCGGGGACTCGACGCAGTGAGGATGCTTCCTTCACGAAAGTGAGGGAGCCTGGGAGGAGTCATGGCGAAGCAGAAGTCGGGGGAGATCATCGTCGGCCTCGACATCGGCACGACGAAGATCTGCGCCATCGTCGGCGAGCTGACCGATAGCGGTATCGACATCATCGGTATCGGCACGCATCCGTCGAAGGGATTGCGCAAGGGCGTCGTGGTCAACATCGAGGCCACGGTGTCCTCCATCCGGCGCGCGGTGGAGGAAGCCGAGCTGATGGCCGGGGCGGAGATCTCCCACGTCTACACGGGGATCGCCGGCGGCCACATCAAGGGCTTCAACTCCCAGGGCATCGTCGCGGTGAAGGACAAGGAGGTCCGCGACGCGGACATCGCGCGCGTCATCGACGCGGCGAAGGCGGTGGCCATCCCGCTGGACCGGGAGGTCATCCACGTCCTGCCGCAGGAGTTCATCATCGACGACCAGGGCGGCATCAAGGAGCCCCTGGGCATGGCCGGCGTGCGCCTGGAGGCCAAGGTGCACATCGTCACGGGCGCCGTCTCCAGCGCGCAGAACATCGTCAAGTGCGCCAACCGCACGGGCCTGAACGTCTCCGACATCGTCCTCCAGCCGCTGGCCTCCGCCGAAGCGGTGCTGAGCGAGGACGAGAAGGAGCTGGGCGCGTGCCTCGTCGACATCGGCGGCGGCACCACGGACATCGCCATCTTCTCCGGCGGCTCCATCGTCCACACGGCCGTGATTGCCCTGGGCGGCAACAACCTGACGAGCGACATCGCCATCGGCCTGCGCACCCCCGCGCACGAGGCCGAGCGCATCAAGCAGAAGTACGGCTGCGCGCTCGCGTCCATGATCAACAAGGACGAGACGATCGAGGTCCCCAGCGTGGGCGGCCGTCAGCCGCGCGTCCTGGGCCGGCAGATCCTCTCGGAGATCCTCGAGCCGCGCGTGGAGGAGATCTTCCAGCTGGTGCACCGGGAGATCCAGAAGTGCGGCTACGAGGACCTGCTCGCGTCCGGCATCGTCATCACGGGCGGCTCCACGCTGCTCGCGGGCATGCCGGAGCTGGCGGAAGAGGTGCTGGGCCTGCCGGTGCGCCGGGGCATGCCGCGCGGCATTGGCGGCCTGGTGGACGTGGTGAAGAGCCCCATGTACGCCACGGGCGTGGGCCTGGTCGTCTACGGCGCCAAGCACATGGACCGCCGCATGTTCCGCATCCGCGAGGACGGCAACGTCTACAAGAAGGTGAAGGGCCGGATGCGCGAGTGGCTGGAAGAGATCTTCTAGGCCGGTCTCCGGCGTCCGTAACGCGCTGAGCCAAGGGGCCCCTTCGGGGGCCCTTTCGCGTTTCTGGAAGCTGTGTCCGGCAACTGGATTGACGTGTCAAAGGGGGACGCTGACGCGTCTGCCCAGGACGCGGAGTGTCTTCCAGATTCCGGAATCTGGATCCGCCTTCCGGATTCTCGCCCTAGGTACGGGCGTCCAGCCGTGCAAGTTCCAGGATTTGGACGGATTGGGAATTCGACAGAGGATGGCGCTCTGCTTGCTAGGGGAGCCCAGGGCTCCCGGAACGGATTTCTCCGTTCCTGGTGAGCCTCTGCCCTTATGACTCCACAAAAGACTTCGCGGTTGCTGACGCCCCTCACGGGACTTCGCCGCTCGGCCGCGGGCCTGTTGGCCCTGCTGTGTGCCGTGTTGTTGGCGCCACCCGCGTTCGCGGAACCGGACACCTTCTTCCTGGGCGACGGCTCGGACGGCGCGCTGACGGTCGGCGCCGGCCAGACGCGGACCATCAACATCTACGCGCGACTGACGGCGACCGCGCCTGCGGGCCAGTCGTTCGTGACGGTGACGGACACGACGGGCTTTGCTCTCAACGACCTGGTGATGGTGTACCAGGCCACCGGCTACGAGGGCCCGGTGACGTCCGGCAACCAGGGGCCGTTCGACTTCTCCTCGGCCCCGGTGGGCCGCTGGCAGTTCGCGCGTGTGACGGCGCTGACGGGTACGCGCCTCACCTTCGGTTCGCCCCTCACGGTGCCGTTCCTGGGCGGCCCGGACGATGACGAGCTGGCCCGCCGCACCGCGGCCCAGGTCATCCGCGTGCCCGAGTACACGACGGTGACCGTCAGTGCGGGCGGCAGCATCGTCGCCAAGGGCTGGTCCAACGACGAGGACCAGATCGACAGCCTGGGCGGCATCGTGGTCTTCCTGGCCCAGGGCGCGGTCATCAACAACGGCACCATCTCCGCCAATGGCGCGGGCTTCCGTGGCGCGACGTACTTCAACGGGGATGGCGACAACTGCACGGAGTTCGACGAGGAGTGGCCGGGCGGCGCCATCAAGGGAGAAGGCGTGGTGCCGGCGCGCTTCAAGCTTCCGGCGACGTTCCCGGATGCCCAGGGCATCACGGGCCGGGGAAACATCCTCAACGCGGGCGGCGCCGGCATCTGCCACAACTCCGGTGGCGGTGGCGGCGGCAACGGCGGTCAGGGCGGCATCGGCGGCCGGACGTGGACGGGTGACACCGCCCCGGCGCGCCCGGTGGGCGGCCTGGGCGGCGCGAAGATGAACTTCCTGCCTCCGACGCGCGTGCTGTTCGGCGGCGGTGGCGGTTCAGGTCATGGCAATGACGGCGTGGGCGGTGGTGGCGGCAACGCGGGTGGTGTCGTGTTCATCCGCGGTGGTTCGCTCGCGGGCGCCGGTGTCATCAGCGCGGACGGCCAGGCGGGCGGCGACTCGGATAATGACGCGGCGGGTGGCGGTGGCGCGGGCGGTACGTTGTCCCTGCGCTTCAATGGCAATCTGACCTGCAATCCCGGCAACATCTCCGCGAAGGGCGGCCGTGGCGGCATCAGCTCCGCGGACGAGCACGGGACGGGCGGTGGCGCGGGCGGCGGCAACATCTTCCTCCAGGGCGCGACCATCGCCTGCAACACCGTGGCGGCCACGGAGACCTCGGGCGGTGCGCCGGGTACGCAGGCGCTCGATGACTCCATCTATGACGGCGCGACGTACGGCGCCGCGGCGGGCAATGTCGGCGTGGTCAACACGCTCACGTCCGCGCTGACCGTGCCCGCGGCTCCGGTGGTCACCACGCCGGCCAACGGCTCCACCACGTCCAACCGGACGCCCGTCATCAGCGGCACGGGCCCGGTGAACACGACCATCGTCGTCATCGTGGACAACGTGGAGATTGGCCGGACGACGTCGGATGCCACGGGCAACTGGTCCTTCACGCCCACGACCCAGCTCAGCGTCGCTGGTCACACCGTGTACGCGTACGCGGAGGTCAACGGCCAGGCGAGCCCCAGGAGCAACACCAACACCTTCACCATCACCGCTGCGGCAACGCCGACGGTGGCCATCAGCACCCCGGCCAACGGCTCCACGACGAACAACCCCAACGTGACGGTGACCGGCACGGCCGCGAACGCGACCAGCGTGACCGTGACCTTCCAGGGCACGAACTACCCCGCCACGCTGACCGGCAATAATTGGACGGTGGCGCTGCCGGGCCCGCTGGCCAACGGCTCGTACACCGTGACCGCGGTGTCCTCGAACGGCACGACCAACAGCACCCAGGCTTCCTCCACCTTCACGGTGGCGGGCCCGACGGTGGCCATCACCACTCCGGCCAACGGCTCCACGACGAACAACCCCAACGTGACGGTGACCGGCACGGCCGCGAACGCCACGTCCGTGACCGTGACCTTTCAGGGCACGAACTACCCCGCCACGCTGACCGGCGGTAACTGGACCGTGGCGCTGCCGGGCCCGCTGGCCAACGGCTCGTACACCGTGACCGCGGTGTCCTCGAACGGCACGACCAGCAGCACCCAGGCCTCCTCCACCTTCACGGTGGCGGGCCCGACGGTGGCCATCAGCACCCCGGCCAACGGCTCCACGACGAACAACCCCAACGTGACGGTGACCGGCACGGCCGCGAACGCCACGTCCGTGACCGTGACCTTCCAGGGCACGAACTATCCCGCCACGCTGACCGGCGGTAACTGGACGGTGGCGCTGCCGGGCCCGCTGGCCAACGGCTCGTACACCGTGACCGCGGTGTCCTCGAACGGCACGACCAACAGCACCCAGGCTTCCTCCACCTTCACGGTGAACGTGCCCGCGCCGACGGTGGCCATCAGCACCCCGGCCAACGGCTCCACGGTGACGAACCCGAACGTGACGGTGACGGGGACGGCCGGGAACGCGACCAGCGTGACGGTGACCTTCCAGGGCACGAACTACCCCGCCACCCTGACCGGCGGTAACTGGACCGTGGCGCTGCCCGACCCGCTGGCGGACGGCACGTACACCGTCACCGCGGTGTCCACGAACGCCCAGGGCGTGAACAGCACCCAGGCCTCCTCCACCTTCACGGTGGACCAGACGCCTCCGACGGTGGCCATCAGCACCCCGACGGACGGCTCGACGATCAACACCCCGAATGTGACGGTGACGGGCACGTCCGTGGGCGCGACGTCCGTGATGCTGACCTTCGACAATGCGAGCTACGGCCCCATCACGGTCAATGGTAACGGCAGCTGGAGCTTCCCGCTGCCCGGTCCCCTGGCCGAGGACACGTACACGGTGACGGCGGTGGCCGTGGACGCGGCGGGCAACACCAGCACGACCGCGACCTCCACCTTCACGGTGGACCTGACCGCGCCGACGGTGGAAATCAGCACCCCGGGCGACGGCGATGTCATCGGTACCAGCACGGTGACCGTCACCGGTACGGCCTCGGGCGCGACGTCCGTGACGCTGACCTACAGCGGCACGGACTACGGCCCCATCCCCGTGGATGGCGCGGGTAACTGGAGCTACACGCTGCCCCTGGCCGTGCCGCCGGGCTCCCACACCGTGACCGCGGTGTCCGTGGATGCGGCGGGCAACGAGAGCACGCCGGACGAGTCCACCTTCACGGTGGACCTGACGGTCCCCACGGTCGCCATCTCCAATCCGCTGACCGGCACCTCGGTGAACACCGACACGGTGACGGTCACCGGCACGACGACCAACGCGACCTTCGTGACGCTCACGTTCGATGGCTCCAGCCATGGCCCCGTCACGGTCAATGGTGACGGCACCTGGAGCTACACGCTGCCCGGCCCCCTGGCCGAGGACACGTACACCGTGACCGCGGTGTCCGTGAACGGCGCGGGTACCACCAGCGCGACCGCGACCACCACCTTCACGGTGGACCTGACCCCGCCGACGGTGGAAATCAGCACGCCTGGCGATGGCGACGTCATCGGTACCAGCACGGTGACCGTGACGGGTGTCTCCACGGGCGCGACGTCCGTGACGCTGACCTACAACGGCACGGACTACGGCCCCATCCCCGTGGATGGCTCGGGTAACTGGAGCTACCAGTTGCCGGTGACCCTGCCGGAGGGCTCCATCACCGTGACCGCGGTGGCCACGGACGCGGCGGGCAACACCAGCACGCCGGACGACACCACCTTCACGGTGGACCTGTCCGCGCCGGAAGTCGAAATCACCGTGCCGGTGGACAACACGACGGTGGCCTCCAACACGGTGACCGTCACCGGTACCTCCGTGGGCGCTACCTCCGTGACGCTGACCTTCGAGGGCACGACCTACGGCCCCATCGCGGTGGATGCTTCCGGCAACTGGAGCTTCACGCTGCCTGGCCCGCTGGCGGACGACACGTACACCGTGACCGCGGTGGCCACGGACGCGGCTGGCAACGAGAGCACGCCCGACAGCGCCACCTTCACGGTGGACACGACCGGCCCGACGGTGGCCATCACCACGCCGGCCAACGGCTCCACGGTGGGCGCCAACGTCACGGTCACCGGTACGACCGCGGGCGGTGCGACAAGCGTGACGGTGACGTTCCAGGGCACGGACTACGGCCCCATCGCGGTGGATGCCTCCGGCAACTGGAGCCAGGCGCTGCCCGGCCCGCTGGCCAACGGCACGTACACGGTGACGGCGGTGGCGGTGGACGCGGTGGGCAACACCAGCACGACCGCGACCTCCACCTTCACGGTGAACACGGCCGCTCCGACGGTGGCCATCACCGTCCCGGCCAACGGCACCACGGTGGTGGTCCCCAACGTGACGGTGTCGGGCACGTCCGCGAACGCCACGTCCGTGACGGTGACGTTCCAGGGCACGACCTACGGCCCCATCGCGGTGAACGCCTCCGGCAACTGGAGCCAGGCGCTGCCCGGCCCGCTGGCGGACGGCACGTACACCGTCACCGCGGTGTCCACGAACGGCGCGGGTACCAACAGCGCGACCGCGACCACCACCTTCATCATCAACCTGGGGATGCCGGTGGACACGGA
Source organism: Corallococcus sp. CA054B (assembly GCF_003611625.1). Lineage (NCBI taxonomy): Bacteria > Pseudomonadati > Myxococcota > Myxococcia > Myxococcales > Myxococcaceae > Corallococcus > Corallococcus sp. CA054B. Next base: position 10,445 of record NZ_RAVY01000010.1, on the reverse strand, counting down.
CAACGACGGCCTGACCGACGAGGAGGAAGTCGCCCAGGGCACCGACCCGAACAACCCGGACACCGACGGCGACGGCATCCCCGACGGCATCGAGGTCAAGGTGGGCGGCACGGATCCGCTCGACGACGACTCGGATGACGACGGCATCCTCGACGGCAACGAGGACAAGGACCACGACGGCATCGTCGACCCCGACGAGACCGACCCGAAGAACATCGACACCGACGGCGACGGCCTGACCGACGGCGTGGAGCTGGGCCTCACCGAGCCCGAGGGCGACGACACCGACCCGTCCAAGTTCGTGGCGGACAAGGACCCGTCCACGAAGACGAACCCGCTGGACGACGACTCGGATGACGACGGCCTCACCGACGGCAACGAGGACGCCAACCACGACGGCAAGGTGGACCCGACCGAGACGGATCCGAACAAGATCGACACGGACGGCGACGGCCTGACGGACGGCCTGGAGCTGGGCCTCACCGTGCCCCAGGGCGGCGACACCGACCCGACGAAGTTCAAGGCGGACCAGGACCCCCTCACCAAGACGAACCCGCTCGACAACGACACCGACAACGGCGGCGTGTTCGACGGCGTCGAGGACCGGAACCACAACGGCCGCGTGGACGTGCAGGAGTCCGACCCGCTCAACCCGGCGGACGACAATGACGCGGACGGCGACGGCATCGACAACGCCACGGAGCTGGAGCTCGGGTTGGATCCATTCGACGCCGACACCGACGACGACGGCGTGCCGGACGGCATCGACGGAATCACCGACACGGACGGCGACGGCACCATTGATGCGCTCGACCCGGACAGCGACAACGACGGCATCAACGACGGCACGGAGATGGGCGTCACGGTGGAAACCGCTCCGCCGGGCACCGACACGTCGTCCCCGAACTTCAAGCCGGACGCGGATCCCTCGACGAAGACGGACCCGAAGAACCCGGACACGGACGGCGACGGCCTGAAGGACGGCGAAGAGGACGCCAACCACGACGGCCGCCGTGACGCCACGGAGACGGATCCGAACATGAAGGACACCGACCAGGGCGGCCAGGACGACGGCACGGAGGTGAAGAACGGCTCCAACCCGCTCGACGCCAACGATGACTTCGTGGACGAGTTCCTGGTGATGGGCCACGGCTGCAACACGGGCGGCTCCGGTTCGCTGGCGCCCTTCGCGCTGATGCTGCTGGCGCTGCCCCTGGTGGGCCGCCGCTTCCGCCGCGCCGGGAACCTCCTGGCGCGCGCGGGTGGGGCGCTGGCCGTGTTCGTCACGGCGCTGGTCATGGGCATGGGCACCACCGCCCACGCGCAGGCCACCGGCGTGTCGCAGGCCATCGACGTGCAGCAGTACAAGCCGGGCCCGGGCGTCGCGGACGTGCTCGCGGTGCACGGCGCGAAGGTGCAGCGGCACCTGGGGTGGAACGTGGGGCTGTCGGTCAACTACGCCGACAAGCCGCTCAACTTCTTCAACCCCCGCACGGACACGTACGTCACCTCCCTGGTGAAGAGCCAGGTGGGCTTCGACCTGATGGGCGCCATCGGCCTCTTCGACCGGTTCGAAGTCGGCGTCGTGCTGCCCATCACCGTCCAGGGCTCGGAGAACTCGCCGAGCGTGGACTCCTCCTTCGCCAACGGGGTGAGTGGAGGCGGCATCGGCGACCTGCGCCTCATCCCGAAGGCGCGGCTGCTGGATGGCGACGACTACGGCGTGTCCGTGGTGCTGCCCATCTCGCTGCCCACGGGTGGTGCGTCGGACTTCCTCGGCGGGTCCGGCGTGTCCGTCAACCCGCGCGTGGTGGCGGAGTACGGCAAGCGCTTCCGCATCCTCGCCAACGTGGGCGTGGACCTCCGCAAGGCGCAGCAACTGCGCAACCTGAACGTCGGCAGCGCGCTGGCGTACGGGGTGGGCGCGGAGGTTCCGCTGGGTGACCTGCCGCTGGCCGCCCAGGCCTCGCTGGTGGGCGCGATGGGCTTCAAGGAGCAGAACGAGGAGGAGCGTCCTCTGGAACTGCTCGCGGCCCTGAAGTACCGCGCGCCCACCGGTCTGTCCGCGCAGGTGGGCGCGGGCCCGGGCCTCACCCACGGCTACGGCACGCCGACCTTCCGCGTGCTCGCGTCCGTGGCCTACACCGCTCCGGAGCGCGCCCCGGCGCCTCCGAAGCCTGTGTGCCCGGAAGGCCCCGAGGACTTCGACGGCTTCCAGGACCAGGACGGCTGCGCCGACCCGGACAACGACGGCGACGGCATCCTCGACACGGCCGACCAGTGCCCCAACGAGCCGGAGACGGTGAACGGCTTCGAGGACGAGGACGGCTGCCCGGACACGAAGCCTGCGCCGCCTCCGCCGGTGGACTCCGACGGCGATGGCCTGATGGACCCGGACGACAAGTGCCCCAACGCGCCCGAGGACAAGGACGGCTTCCAGGACGAGGACGGCTGCCCGGATCCGGACAACGACAAGGACGGCATCCCCGACGTCGCGGACAAGTGCCCGCTGGAGCCGGAGACCATCAACGGCGTGGATGACGAGGACGGCTGCCCGGACAAGGGCAAGGTCAAGGTGCTCGTCGAGGGCGAGCGCATCCTCATCCTGGAGAAGGTCTACTTCGCCACGAACAAGGACGTCATCCTGCCGCGCTCGTTCCCCATCCTGAAGCAGGTGGCCGCCGTGCTGCGCGCCAACCCGCAGGTGGAGCTGCTGCGCGTCGAGGGCCACACGGACAGCCAGGGCAACGACGCCTCCAACCTGGACCTGTCCAAGCGCCGCGCCGCCAGCGTGAAGGCGTTCCTCGTCAACGAGGGCATCGCCGCGGAGCGCCTGGAGTCCGAGGGCTTCGGCGAGACGAAGCCGGTGGACACCAACAAGACGGCCGCGGGCCGTGAGAACAACCGCCGCGTGGAGTTCAACATCACGCGGATGGGCAAGGTCGAAGTGGAGAAGCCCGCCCCGTAGCGCTCCGCTTCAGGAATGAAACACGGAAGGCCCGGTTCCCCCAAAGGAGCCGGGCCTTTTCGTCATCCGTGCCCCGTCCTGTCACGTCACGCGTGCGCGGAAGGCGCGCACAACTGGTCACGGCGAGTCAGCGGACGCGAGTCAAGAGGGTGTTTACATCCGCGCGATGTTCGCATGGCCGCTGATGCCATTCGCGTAAGTGGGCGTCAGGACTCGGTCGCGCAGCAGGGCGCTACAGGCTGGTAGCGGAATACTTGCCAAAGCGCCCGACTTCCTGATGATTGTCGAGGGTGGGTGTTTCCGCGGACGGCGCCGCGGTGCTTCCGCCACGAGGACGACATGGACCAGTTCGAGCAGAACAAGCAGGCCGCGAAGATTCGTGTCGTGGGCGCGGGCGGGGCGGGCTGCAACGCGGTCAACACGATGATTCTGTCGAAGTTGGACCGCGTGGACTTCATCGCCGCCAACACCGATGTCCAGGCGCTCGCCGCGAGCAAGGCGCCCACCCGGCTGCAGCTGGGCCAGGCGCTCACCAAGGGCCTGGGCGCCGGCGCCAACCCGGAGATGGGCCGCGAGGCCGCCCTGGAGTCGCGCGATCAGATCGCCGCGGTGCTGGAAGGCGCCGACATGGTCTTCGTCACCGCGGGCATGGGCGGTGGCACCGGCACGGGCGCCGCGCCCATCATCGCGGACATCGCCAAGAGCCTGGGCTGCCTCACGGTGGGCGTCGTCACCAAGCCCTTCCTCTTCGAAGGCAACAAGCGCCGCAAGCAGGCCGAGCAGGGCATCGTGGAGCTCAAGGCCGCGGTGGACACGCTCATCACCATCCCCAACCAGCGCCTGCTGTCGCTCTCCAACGAGCCCATGCCGCTGCTGGAGACCTTCAAGCGCGCGGACGAGGTCCTGCTCAACGCCGTGCAGGGCATCAGCGACCTCATCCAGTACCACGGCTACATCAACGTGGACTTCGCGGATGTGAAGACCATCATGAGCGACAAGGGCCTGGCGCTCATGGGCACGGGCCACGCCTGTGGCGACCGCCGCGCCATCACCGCCATGCAGCAGGCCATCTCCAGCCCGCTGCTGGAGGACGTCTCCATCGACGGCGCCACCGGCCTGCTCATCAACATCACCGGCGGCCGCGACATGACCCTGCAGGAGGTCAACGAGGCGCTGACGCTGGTGCACGACTCGGCGGACGGCGAGGCGGAGATCATCTTCGGGTCGCTCATCGACGAGCAGATCCAGGACGAGGTGAAGATCACCATCATCGCCACGGGCTTCGTGCACCGGGACGCGCCCAAGGTGCGCTCCATGCCGCAGGTGGTGCAGGTGCCGCTGGTGGGCCGTCCCTCCACGCCGCCGTCCGTGCTGTCCTCGACGCGTGAGGAGGTGGCCAGCCTGGTGCCCGCGAAGAGCACGCCGCGTCCGACCATGTCCACCGTGGAGGCGCCCAAGTCGTCCATGCAGAGCGCGCGCACGGCCGTGGTGAAGGACGCGGCGCTGCCCCTGGACGAGGATCAGTTCGACATCCCCACGTTCCTGCGCCGTCAGGGCCAGACGGAGCTGCCGTAGTCAGGCAGCGGGGACGCTAACCGCGGGGGAGGCGGGCGACGCTCGCCGTGCCCCTGCCGGTGAGGCGGTCGCATTTGGTGAACAGTCCGTCCACCTCGTCGTAGAGCGCGTCGATGCGCTCCGACGCGCTGGGGGCGGGCAGCAGGCCATCGCCGGACAGCTCCTCCAGGCGGGTGCCGGCGCGCTGCAAGAGCTGCAGGGCCTTGAGCAGGGAGCGGCCCTGCTGCGTGCCGTCGGGCGTGAAGAGGGTGCCGCCCTCGTAGAGCGTCACCAGATTGGCGCGGGTGTCCTGCTGCCGCTGGTTGAGCCGGTTCCGGTACAAGTCCAGACGGCGGGCGCGACGGGCACCATGCAGGTCCACGACGCTGTGCGTTCCTGTCGAGGGAGGATTCACGTCGGGCAAGGTACGCCAGGCCCTCGCAAGCCCGCAAATTTACGGGACTGTACGGACCTGTTGCGCGACTGCCCGGACGCTTGTCAGTCAAGGGGGTGGGGGTTAGTTTGGCCGCCCTTCGTCACGCCAGGGTGCCTGCCATGTTCCAGAAGCTGCTCATCGCCAACCGGGGTGAAATCGCGCGTCGCATCGGGGCGGTGGCCCGGGGCATGGGCGTGAAGACGGTGGCGGTGCACTCGGACGCGGACGTGAACCTGCCCTTCGTGAAGGAGGCGGACGAGGCCGTGCGCATCGGCCCCGCGCCCGCGAAGGACAGCTACCTGAGCATCCCCGCCATCCTGGAGGCCGCGAAGAAGACGGGCGCCCAGGCCGTGCACCCGGGCTACGGCTTCTTGTCGGAAAACGGCGAGTTCGCCCAGGCGTGCGCGGACGCGGGGCTGACCTTCGTGGGCCCGCCGCCGGAGGCCATGGCGCGGATGAAGGACAAGAGCCAGGCGCGCAAGCTTGTGTCCGCCGCGGGCGTGCCGGTGGTGCCGGGCAGTGACGGCGTGCTGCCGGACGTGCAGAGCGCCCTCGAGGCCGCGGAGCGCATCGGCTACCCGGTGCTGTGCAAGGCCGCCAGCGGCGGTGGCGGCATCGGCATGGCGGCGGCGAACAACCCCGCGGAGCTGGAGAAGGTGTACCGCCAGTGCACGGACCGCGCGAAGGCCGCCTTCGGCCGCGAGGGCGTGTACCTGGAGCGCTACTTCCCGGCGCCCCGCCACATCGAGGTCCAGATCCTGGGCGACACCCACGGCCACCTCATCCACGGCCTGGAGCGCGAGTGCTCCATCCAGCGCCGGCACCAGAAGGTGGTGGAGGAGGCTCCGTCGGTGCTGTTCGCCAACGGACGCAACGCGGCGCTGGCGGACACGCTCTTCACGGCGGCCGTCAAGGCGGCGAAGGCCTTCGGCTACGCCAACGCGGGCACGGTGGAGTTCCTGTACTCCGACGGGCAGGTGTACTTCATCGAGATGAACGCCCGGCTCCAGGTGGAGCACCCGGTGACGGAGCTGACCACGGGCCTGGACCTCATCGGCTGGCAGCTGCGCATCGCCGCGGGTGAGAAGCTGACGGTGAAGCAGGAGGACGTGAAGCGGAAGGGCGCCGCGCTGGAGTTCCGCATCTACGCGGAGGACCCGGTGAAGTACTTCCCGTCCCCCGGCCCGCTGAAGGTGTTCCAGCCCCCCACGGGCGAGGGCGTGCGCCTGGACTCCGGCTACGCGGAAGGGGACGTGGTGACGCCGAACTACGACCCGATGATCGCCAAGCTCATCATCAGCGGCGCCACGCGCGACGAGGCCATTGCCCGCGCGGTGAAGGCCCTGGAGTCCTTCCGCATCGAAGGCATCAAGACGAACATCCCGCTCCACCTTCGCATCCTGAAGGACCCGGCCTTCGCGGCCGGTGAGCTGGACACGCACTTCCTGGATCATCACGCGAAGCCTTAAAAGTTTTCCCCCCCGAGGAGGGACGGTTCATGGCGGACGTTGCGGCGCACATCACGGGAACGGTGTGGAAGATCGAGGTGAAGGTGGGCGACAAGGTGGATGCCGGCACCACGCTCGTCATCCTCGAGTCCATGAAGATGGAGATGCCCGTGGAGGCCGAAGAGGGCGGCACGGTGAAGGAGATCCGCTGCAAGGAGGCGCAGGCGGTCAACGAGGGTGACGTCCTCGTGGTGCTCGAGTAGCCACGCGTAAGGATGGAGCCCACGCTGGAGGTGGAGGATCGCGAGGGCGGTGTCCGGGTGCTCACCGTCTGCAACCCGGCGCGGCGCAACGCGCTGAATGACGCGCTGCTGGCCCGGATGGACGCGGCGCTGGAGCCGGCCGCCCACGTGCGCGCGCTGCTGGTGCGCGGCCAGGGCGGGCACTTCTGCGCGGGCTATGACTTGACGCACCTGGGGCCGCCGGGCGCGGATGGGCGGCTGCCGGATGACCCGCTGGTGGCGTGCCTGCTGAAGCTGGAGCGGCACCCGGCGCCGTCGGTGGCGCTGGTGCAGGGCGGCGCGGTGGGCGCGGGCTTCGACCTGGCGGCCTCCTGCGACTTCCGCGTGGGCGCCTCCGACGCGTTCTTCCTCATGCCTCCGGCCCGGCTGGGCATCGTGTACTCGCCGGAAGGGCTGGCGCGGGCGGTGCGGCTGGTGGGGCTGTCGCGCGCCAAGCAGCTGTTCCTCACCGCGCGCCGGCTGCCGGCGGCGGAGGCGGTCGCGTGGGGGCTGCTGGATGAGTGCCCCGAGGACGCGGAAGCGCGCGCGCTGGCGCTGTGCGCGACGCTGGCCTCGGGGGCGCCGAAGGCGGTGTCGGGGATGAAGGAGGCGTTCGGGCTGCTGGCGCGCTCCGGGCTGTCCCCGGAGGACGTCGCGCACCTGCGTCAGGTGCGCGGCGAGGCGTTTGGCAGCGAGGACGCGAAGGAGGGGCGCGCGGCCTTCTTGGAGAAGCGCGCGCCCCGGTTCTCCGGCCGCTAGGTATCGCCGAACAGCTCGCCCATACGCAGCTGCAGCGCGGAGGCGATCTTGTAGAGCGACGAGATGGACGCGGAGGACTCCGCGCGCTCGATCTGGGACAGCAGGGACACGGACAGGCCGGTGCGGCGGGCCAGCTGCTTGAGCGTGAGCTCCTGCGTCTTGCGCGCGTCGCGGATGGTGCGGCCGATGGCGCGGTGCAGGTCCGCTTCCGGGTCCTGGGACAGGCCCTTCTTCTGCAACGCGTTGCGCACGGCGGCCGTGAACTGCTCCGGCTCCATGGGCTTCTTCACGTAGTCGGACGCCTGCGCCTTGAGCGACGCGACGGCCGTGTCCACGGTGGGGTAGGCCGTGGCGACGATGACCGCGATGTCCGTGTCGTACTTGCGGATCAGCTCCAGCACTTCGGTGCCGGACATCTGCGGCATCATCATGTCGAGGATGACGAGATGGAAATCGGAGCCACGGAGGATGTCCACCGTCTGGGTGGGGTCCGTGGTGGTGACGACCTCGTAGCCTTCACGGGTCAGCACGAGCTTGAGGTAGTCGCAGTTGTCCTGCTCGTCATCAACTACCAGGATGCGAATCTGCACAGCGTCTCCTCGCTGCAGGGTTGAGGGAAGTGCTGCGGGGGGGGAGCTACTCGCCATTGTGGGAGGCGGGAGGGGGTTATTGAGCCTTGGACTCTGCTTGGACCTTGCTCAGGGCTTTGATCACCAGGTCGCGCTTGGGATGGCCCTCGGACGTGAGCAAGAGGAATTCCTTGTAGGCCTGCTCACTCGCTTTGTAGTTCTGGAGCTTGGCGTGCACCACGCCCAGCATGAGGTGGCACTCGGGAACCCTGGGGTCGAGCAGCGCGCAGTCCCTGGCGATCTCCAAGGCGCTGTTCCGCTCGTTGGCCTTGGTCAGGTCGAGGACCCGGGCCTGGATTCCTTCGATGTTCTTGCTCACGTCCGCCGGCTTCATGCTCCGCATGAAGTCGGACGTGGGCTTGGCATTCGAGTTCTTGGGAGCGGTGGCCGTTGCCCCCGGCTCGTCCTGGGTGGGGGGCTCTGTCACCACAGGGGCGGTCTGCGCGGCCTGGGCCTGCGCGGCTTCCAGCTGGTCACTCAGCTCCGTACGCTCCTTCGCGAAGACCGTGTCCGAGGGGATGGCGCTGAAGAGCCTGGTCGCCTCATCGACACCGGCACCATTGGGCTTGAGGAGCGCCTTGCGGGTCGCGTTGAGGTCCTTCTCCGCCTTCTTCTCCTTGTCCAGCCGCGCCTGGAGCTCTTCGAGCTTCGGTGCCGGGAGTGCCTTGGACTTGCGGAGCGAGTCGAGCGCGGTGGCGGCGATGTTCAACTTGCCCCCCTGCAGCGCTTCCAGGAAGGCCTGATCCGCCGGAGGCTCCGGGGGCATCTCAGGCGTCGCGGGCGGCTTCGCGGCCACGGTCTCCGGGGGCGTCGTCTCGGGAGGCTTCGTCTGCGGCGGCGCCTCCGGGATGGGCTGCGGAGCCGCGGCGACCACGGGAGGCGTGTCGTCCGGCGGCTTGGGCAGCAGGTCCTGGCCCTTCACCACGAAGAGCGCCGCGCCCGCGCCAATGGACAGGAACACGATGACCGCGGCCACCCACATCTTCTTGGCGCCGCCGCGGCCCTGCGCCGCGATGTCCTCTTCCAGCGAGCCGGGGCCCACGAAGCGCAGCTTCACGTGGCCCATCTCGATGATGTCACCGTGCGCGAGCGTCGCCTGGGCGTAGCTCTCGCCGTTGACCGTCATCCCGTTGGCGGACTGCATGTCGATGACGCGCCACTCGCCGGTCTCCTCGCGCACGACCTTCGCGTGCGTGCGGGACAGCGAGCGGTGGTCCAGGGCCACGTCGTTCTCCGACGTGCGGCCGATCCGCAGCTCCGTGCGGTTGCAGTCGAACTCCTGGCCCTTGAACTCGGCGGGGCCGAGCACCACCAGCCGGGGCTGCTCGTCCTCGGGCACGCGCTCCACGCGCCGGGGCCGGTCCGCCTCCATCTGGTCCATGCGGATGATGGACGTGGCGTTGCGGCGCGCATCCGCGGACACGGGCGTGTGGTCGTGCTCGTCGTCCGAGTCGTCGTCGTCCGCCTCGTCCTCGCCATCCACCATGGTGTCGCGGGGACGGGGGCCGCTGGCGACCTCGTCGTCGTCGTCCTCCTCCTCGGGCTCCGGCTCCGGCCGGCGGGAGGCGGGCACCTTGGCGGTGATGGCGCCAGTGGGGGCGCCAGCGTTGGCCGCGCCCTCGACCTGCAACGCCAGATCGTAGTCGCCGATCTGGATGAGGTCGCCCTCCTTGAGAGGGAGCTGGCCTGCGACGCGTTCGCCGTTGATCCGGGTGCCGTTGTAGCTCCCCAGGTCTTCGAGCACGACGTGTCCATTGAGGCGCACGAGCCGGGCGTGTCGACGTGACACGTTTCGCTCGGTCAGGCGGATGGTGTTCCCCTCCTGACGGCCAATGGTGATTTCGTCGCGCACGAAGGGAACAACGGTCTTGCGCCCCTCGTCGTCTTCGATGATGAGCTTCAGCACGGGTCCGGTCCGAGTACAGCTATAGCAGAATGCCCTTCACCGAGACAAGCCATGTATCCCCCGAGAACAACAGGGTTTTTCGCCCATCCCAGGGTCAGGAAGGCACTGTTGTCCATCGGTCGATTGGCCGGAAAGGGTGGGGAGGGCAGGGTACCGGGGCTCACGATAGCGCTGATCGCGGCGCAGGCCATTCTGTACATCTGGGTGGCGTCCGGAGGACCACCCGGAGTGGATGCGTTGATCCACTGGGGGGCCAAGTCCGGCCCCCTGGTGACGGACGCGGGGCAGGGCTGGCGGCTCCTGGCGGCCAACCTCCTGCACCGGGACGCCCTGCACCTGGGCCTCAACCTGCTGGTGTTCGCGGGGGTGGGCACGGCGGTGGAGCGCTCGTGCCGGTGGTGGGACTACGTGGCGCTGCTCGCCGTGTCCGGGCTGGCGACGATGGCGGGCTCGCTCTGGTGGTC
>NZ_RAVY01000109.1:0-33088 GCF_003611625.1 Corallococcus sp. CA054B | reverse complement strand
GGGTGGGTCCTTCAGGCGTCGCGAGCGACCTCCAGGGTCACGGCCTGGAAGCGCACCGGAGCGCCCGGGCGGCGGGCCCCCAGGCGGCCCCAGTCCGCGCGGATGACGGCGGCGATGAGGGGGTAGCCCCCGGTGGTGGGGTGGTCCGGGCCCATCACGATGGGCGTGCCGGAGAGGGTGACCTGGATGGCGCCGCGCACCATGGGACGGCAGGTGCCTCCGCCCTCGTCGCCGTGGGGCACGGGAGGTCCGTCCAGCCGCTGGCCCACGCGGTCGCTGGAGGGCGACACGGTGAAGGTGCTGCCCAGGAGCAGCGCCACGGCCGCGTCGCTGAAGCGGGAGGCATCCGGGCCCAGGAGCACGCGCAGCGGGGCGGCGGGGTCCAGGGCCTCCGTGAGACGTGACAGGTCGGCAGGGGAGGGGGCGGTGCCGGGAGGTCCCAGCGGGAGCCGGTCGCCAGTGCGCAGGGGACGGCCTTCCCAGCCGCCCAGGCGGGCCACCCACAGCGTGCCCTGGCCTCCGAGGACTTCAGGCACGGCGAGCGCGCCGTCCACGGCCACGTAGCGCACGGCATGCTGGGTGGGCGCGGGCACGGTGAGCGTGGCGCCGTCCTCAAGGAGGCTGGGGGCTTCGCCATCCACGGACACATGGATGTCGCGGCCCCGGGCGCGCAGCTCCATCCGGCCAAAGACTTCCAGCGCCGCGGCACCAGGTGCATTGCCCACCGCGCGGTTCGCCGCGGCGAGCAGCTCTGGCACCCACGCGCCGCCGGGCGGCACGCCGTGATGCATGACGCCGGGTCGCCCTCCGTCCTGCACGGTCGCGGGCGCGCCCAGTCCAGTGATTTCCAGCCACGCCGTCATGTCGCCACCCGCTCGAAGCGCACGCGGGCTCCCAGCTGGAGCTCCGTGCCGCGCTGGGGGTCGAAGGCGGTGAAGTCCAGCGCGGTGCCCACGAGGTTCCAGCCTCCCGGTGACGCGAATGGGTACACGCCCGTGCGCGTCCCGGCGATGCCCACCGCGAGCGCTGGCACCCGTGTGCGCGGCACCGGCAGCCGGGGACACGCGATGCTTGGATCCACGTCCCCCAGGTACGCGAAGCCCGGCAGGAAGCCCACGCAGCGCACCCGGTACTCGCGCGCCGTGTGGCGCCGCACCACTTCCTCCACCGTCAGGCCCGCGTGCTCGGCCACCTTCGCCAGGTCCTCGCCGTCGTAGCGCACGCGGATGCGGATGAGCGGATGCTCCACGTGCATGACCGGCGCCACGCGCAGCCGCGTCAGCACGAGCGCCGGGGACTCGGGCGGGGTCTCCGGATCGAAGTACACGCAGGCGTGGGACTCGGTGATGACCGCGTCCCGCACGCCCGGCAGCGCGGACAGGGCTTCGCGCGCCAAGCCCCGGTCCACCGACTCCGGCAACACCAGCCGCAACGCGCTGTCTCCCAGCGGCTCCGGCGGCTGCTCCAGCGCGTCCAGCATCGCGCGCACCTCGCGGGCCAGCACCACCGCGCCCGGCGTGTCGCCGTGCACGCACAGCGTGTCCACCGTGCCGCCCGTGGCCAGCCGCACCGTGTTCTCGCGCGCCTGACTCACGTCCGTCAGCACCGCGCCGGGCTGGCCGCGCGGAATCAATGAACCGTCCGGCAACGTGCCCCGGTCCGCGAAGCCCTCGCGCGCATACCCGAGCCCCGCCGCCCGCGCCGCGTCGCTCAACGCGCCGGTGCCGGGCCCCACGATCGTGACGTCCGTCCCCAGCGCCTCCACCACGCCATCCACCACCGCGCGCGCCAGCGCCGGGGACTTGTTGGCCGCGTGGTACAGCGCTCCATGCGGCTTCGCGTGCCGCACCGGAACGCCGCGCTCGCGGGACAGCACGGCCAGCTGTCCGCACTGCTCGGATACCTGCGCGCGCAGCACCTCTGGCGCCACGTCCAGCGCCTTGCGCCCGAAGTTCTCGCGGTCCGCGTAGGACGGATGCGCGCCCGCCAGCGTGCCGTGTCGTTCGCACAGCTCCAGCGCCCGCCGCATGGACGCCGCATCTCCCGCGTGGCCTCCGCAGGCGATGTTCGCCAGGTGCGCGAGCGCGTAGAGCTGTTCGTCTTCCCCGGGCAGCTCCCCCAGGTCGATGTTGAGCAGACACCGCGTCATGGGCTCACGCTACGCGAGCCCCCACCTCAGCGGTAGGTGATGAGCGCGCGGTGTTCGCCCTCGAAGTGTCCGTGCTCGTTGAGAGTCGACAGATACCTGCCCCGCTCGCTGTAGATGACCTTCGTGACTCCACAGTTCGCCAGCGTCCAGTTCGTCCGGAACGCGTGCTCATCCGGGATGCCCAGCAGGTCCTGGCTGATGGCCGTGATGGGGCCGCCGGAAGTGAACACCAGCGCCGTCCTGGAGGGCCCCAGCGAGGCCACGAGCGTCGCCAGCGCCTCCAGGCAGCGCGCCTTGAACGCGCTCCAGGACTCCCGGTACTCGCTGTCGTGTCCGCCCGCGACCCAGCGCCCCACGGCCTGGGTGAACAGGTCCTGATACGCGCGGCGAGGGTCCTTCGTCGCGGCCAGCTCTTCGCGCAGCACGGCGAAGTCCGCGTAGCGCGGCGTGTGCCGGTGCACGACCTCTTCGTGGTCGAACTCGTTGAACCCTGGCGTCCGCACGGGCGCAAGCTCAAGGCCCAGCGCCTGGAGGCACGCGTCCGCCGTCTCGCGGTGGCGCAGCAGGGTGCCCGTCACCACGGCGTCCACCTTCGGCAGCCGCGTGCGCAGCGCTTCACCCAGGACGCGCGCCTGCTGCACGCCCACGTCCGACAGCTTGTCGTAGTCCTTCGCGCCGAAGGACGCCTGGCCGTGGCGGATGAGGTAGAGCGCGCCCATTTCAGCCCCCCGCCTTCTTGATGAGCTGCCGGCAGCGGTAGGCCAGGTAGTTGACGATGAGCCAGTAGTTCTTGAACGCCGGGTTGCGCGTCTGCTTGTGGTGGTAGCGGTAGTAGATCTGCTGCGCGATGACCGCGAGCCGGAACACGCCGTAGACCTCGTAGAAGGTCCAGTTGGCGGGCTTCAGGCCGGTGCGCTCCAGGTAGTACGCCACCACCTCCTCGCGCGTGAGCATGCCGGGCAGGTCCGTGGGCTGACGGCGCGTCATGCGCAGGAAGGCGTCGTCATCCGCCTGGACCCAGTAGGCCAGCGTGTTGCCCAGGTCCATCAGCGGGTCGCCCAGCGTGGCCATCTCCCAGTCCAGCACCCCGATGACCTGCGTGGGGTCCTCCGGCTTGAGCACCACGTTGTCGAAGCGCCAGTCGTTGTGGATGATGCACGTCTTGATGTCCGGCGGGACGTGCGCGGCCAGCCACTCGCGCGTGCGCGTCATCCGGGGCACGTTCCAGGTGAGCGCCTTCTCGTAGCGGTCGGACCAGCCGGAGATCTGCCGCTGCGGATAGCCCGGCCCCTTGCCCAGCGACTGGAGGCCCACCGACTGCGCGTCCACGCCGTGCAGCGCGATGAGCTGATCCACCACGTTGAGGCAAAGCTGGCGCGTGCGGGTCTTGTCCAGGTTCAGCCCCTTGGGCAGGTGCTTGCGCGGGATGAGGCCGGGGATGCGCTCCATCACGTAGAACTCCGCGCCCAGCACGGCCGGGTCCTGGCACAGCCCCACCATGGTGGGCACCACCGGGTACACGGGCTTGAGCGCCTGCTGCACCGTGTACTCGCGCGACATGTCGTGCGCGGACTTCGCCTTGGTGCCCGAGGGCGGCCTGCGCAGGATGAGGTCGCGGTTCTCGTACTTGAGCCGGTAGGTCCAGTTGGAGGCGCCGCCCGTGTACTGCGTCACCTCCGGCGTGCCCTGGAGCGAGGGCACCTGGGCCTTCAGCCACGCGTCCACCGCGGGCACGTCCAGCGCCTCGCCGGAGCGCACGGCCTTGCCCTCGTCCAGGGGGATGGAGACCGAAGCCGTCATGTTCAACCTCCCTTGCTGAAGCCGCGCTTGGCGAGCTCGATGCGGGTGATGACGCCCTTGTGCACTTCGTCCGGGCCGTCCGCGATGCGCAGGCTGCGCGCCTGGGCGAAGAAGCCCGCGAGCGGCGTGTCGCGAGACACCCCCGCGCCGCCGTGCACCTGGATGGCGTCGTCCACCACCTTCTGGAGCACGTTGGGCGCCACGACCTTGATGGCCGAAATCTCCGTCATCGCGCCCAGCGCGCCCACGTCATCCAGCTTCCACGCCGCGTACAGCGTGAGCAGGCGCGCCTGGTCGATGGCGATGCGCGCCTCCGCCACGCGCTCGCGGTTGCCGCCCAGGTTGATCAGCGGCTTGCCGAACGCGGTGCGGCCCATGCCCCGGTCGATCATCAGCTCCAGCGCCCGCTCCGCCGCGCCAATGCAGCGCATGCAGTGGTGGATGCGGCCCGGGCCCAGGCGGCCCTGCGCGATCTCGAAGCCCATGCCCGGCCCGGAGATGAGCGCGGACACCGGCAGCCGCACGTCGTGGAAGTGCACCTCGCCGTGGCCGTGCGGGGCGTCATGGTCGCCGTACACGGGCAGCATGCGGATGATCTCCACGCCCGGCGCGTCCATGGGCACCAGCACCATGGAGTGCTGGTGGTGGCGGTCCGCGCCCGCCTGCGACGTGCGGCCCATGAAGATGGCCACCTTCGCGTTGGGGTGGCCCAGGCCGCTGGACCACCACTTCTTGCCGTTGAGGACCACGTGGTCGCCGTCCACCTCGGCGGTGGCCTGCATGTTGGTGGCGTCCGACGACGCCGCGTCCGGCTCCGTCATGCAGAACACCGAGCGGATGTCGCCCGCGAGCAGCGGCTTCAGCCACTGCTCCTGCTGCTCCGGAGAGCCGTAGCGCCACAGCACCTCCATGTTGCCGGTGTCCGGGGCGCTGCAGTTGAAGACCTCCGGCGCCATGAAGCTGCGGCCCATCTGCTCCGCGAGCGGCGCGTACTCCAGCGTGCTCAGCCCCGCGCCCAGCTTCGCGTCCGGGAGGAAGAGGTTCCACAGCCCTTCCGCCTTCGCGCGGGCCTTGAGCTCCACCATCACGGGCGGCACCTTCCACTGGCGCCAGTCGCCACCGGCCTCCATCGCATGCAGGGCCTGGAGGTACTCGGCCTCCACCGGCTCGATGTGGTCAGCCATGAAGCGCTTCACGCGCTCCAGGTATTCGGTCGTCCTGGCGGAGGGCTGGAAGTCCATGCGAGGCATCCTGCGCCCCGCCGGGTTGGCGATGCCACTGAATGTTGAACGTCTGTTCTGGGGCTGGCGCTGGCCGCTGCCTTCAGCGGCGGCGAGGGCCCGGCGTCTTGCGCGCGCGTGGCGAGCGCGCACCGCGACGGCCCTGGGCCTTCGGCTTGCGCGCGGGCGCGCGGGGCGGGGCGGGCTGCTCGATGCTCGCGAGCATGATCCGCCGCAGCAGCGCGTACACGGGCAGCGGGTCGAAGCTCTTGTCCAACTGGTGGTGCAGCGCGAGCCCGTCCACGCACGCCTTGATGATGACCGCGTAGTGCAGGTCCTCGGCGGTGGGGGCCGTATCGTGGCCCGTGCGCACGTGCGCCACGGTGCGGGCGATCTCCTCGTCGCCCTGGCCCAGGAGCTGCGCGACGGCGGGCGTCAGCTCCCGGTTGCGCAGGCCCAGCGCGAACAGCTCGTAACGCAACCGGCACGTGCCCGGCGCGTCCGTGGCCAGCTTCTCGCCCCAGGCGAAGGCCGTCTGCGCCAGCTCCTCCGCCGGGGTCTGCGCGCGCAGCCGCTCCAGCTCCGACAGGTACTGCCGGCTCGCCTCCTGGGTGACGGCCAGCAGCAGCGCGTCCTTGCTGCCGAAGTAGTAGTGCACCAGGCCCTGGTTCACCCCGGCCTCGCGCGCCACCTCCTTCACCGTGGCGGCGTCGTAGCCGCGCTCCCCCAACACGCGCTGGCCGGCGGCGATGAGGCGCGCTCGGGCGTCAGGCTCCGGAGCAGCGGGGGGAGGCGGCGTCTTGCCACGGCGGGGGGATGGCATCCCAGACCCATAGGGCACCGCCTCCCACCCCCGCAAGGCCGGCGTCCGCTCGTCGCCTTGACATCCCGCGTTGTCAGTCTTAGTTGGTCGTGTGACTAAATTAGTCGTCCGGCTAAACCGAAGGAGACGGGCCATGCGAGTCGAGTCCAGGCGGTCGATGCAGTGGGTGAAGGCGGTGGCGGTGGGTGCGGCGTTGGTGTCGGTGCCGGCGATGGCCCAGGACATGGCGTCCTCGTCCACGGGGCAGGAGCAGCAGCGGCGCGGGGCGTTCCTGCTGGAGCTGCAGCCGCCCGCGCTGGACGGCTCGCTGTACGGCATCCGGGCGGAGGTCGCGCCGTCGAGGGACTCGCGATTTGCGTTCGGCCTCTTGGGGCGCGCGGGCGGGTGGAACCGGTCGCTGGGCGCGAAGGCGCGCTTCAGCAACGTGGGCAGCGCCGACGTGAAGCTCAACTTCGGCGTGGGCGTGGACAGCCGCTACACGCTGGCCTTCCTGGCGGACGGCACGGTGCGTCCGTTCGTGGGGATGACGCTGGGCCTGGAGGAGTTCGTCGCGCGCCCGGACGGCGCGGCGATGCCGGACCGCAAGGACTACACGACGACGGCCTTCCTGGAGTCGACGCTGGGCGTGATGTGGCGGCCGGGCTCCGGACGGGTGGGCCTGTCGGCTCGGGCGGGCCCGGGCTTCACCTTCACGGACGTGCGCGAGCTCCAGGTGGGCAACAGCAACCTGGGCCTGCGCACGGTGTACCCCACGGCGTCGCTGGGCCTGCTGGTCGTCCTGTAGTCGACGGGGCTTGCGGAGCGTGCCGTGCGCGGTGGATGGGGGGCTACACTCGCCACCCATGAGTGCCCCGTTCGAGTCCTACCGCGCCGAGTTCCCCGTCCTGAAGGAACAGCTCTACCTCAACCACGCCGGGGTCGCGCCCACGAGCACGCGCGCCGCCGCCGCGGTGAAGGCCTGGATGGACGACGTGGTGAATCACGGCGTCCTCCATGAGCGCGGCTGGGAGGCCCAGAGCGAGAAGGTGCGCGGGCTCGCCGCGCGCATCATCGGCGCGTCACCGGAGGAGGTGGCCTTCGTGCGCAACACCAGCCACGGCCTGGGGCTGGTGGCGGAAGGCCTGGACTGGCAACCCGGAGACGAGGTCGCCGTCGCCACGAGCCTCGAGTATCCCTCCAACGTCTACCCGTGGCTGCACTTGAAGAACCGGGGCGTGGAGGTCCGTGAGATTCCCACGCCGGATGGCGGCGTGACGCCGGAGGCGGTGGCGTCCGTGCTCACTCCGCGCACGCGGCTGGTGGCGGTGTCGTCGGTGCAGTTCGCCACCGGCCACCGCACGGACCTGGATGCGCTGGGCGCATTGTGTGAGCGCTCGGGCGTGCTCTTGTGCGTGGACGGCATCCAGAGCGTGGGCTGCATCCCGGTGGACGTGAAGAAGAGCCGCGTGCACTTCCTCAGCGCGGACAGCCACAAGTGGATGCTGGGCATCTCCGGCATCGGCTTCCTGTACGTGGCGAAGGACGTGCTGCCGCGCGTGCGGCCCGCGCTGGTGGGCTGGCGCAGCACCACCGACGCGTGGAACTTCAATCGCTCGCACTTCGAGCTGCGCCCGGACGCGGCGAAGTTCGAGGAGGGCAGCGCCGCGTACCCCGGCATCTACGCGATGGGCGCCGCATTGGAATTGCTGCTGGAGGTGGGGACGGACGCCATCGGCGCGCGGATTGGCGAGCTGCTGGCCCAGCTGGACGCGGGCCTGCGCGGCCTGGGCTGCGACGTGGGCCCCGAGCCGAAGGACCGCGCGGGCATCCTCACCTTCCTGCCGCCGGGCGCGGACGTCCGGGCGCTCAGCGCGTACCTGGCGGAGAAGACGGTGTCCCACTCCGTCCGGCGCGGGCGCATCCGCCTGTCGCCGCACTTCTACAACACGCCCGAGGAGATGGACCGGCTGGTGGAGCTGGTGCGCGCGTACCGGCCCGGGTGAGGCGTTCCACCCGGACCGGGGTGCACGACGGCTACTGCGCGGGGAAGAGGTTCTCCACGGAGAGGTAGCGCTCGCCGGTGTCGTAGCAGAAGGCGAGCACGCGGCTGCCGTCCGGCATCTCCGCCAGCTTCTGGTTCACCGCGGACAGCGCGGCGCCGGAGGACACGCCCACGAAGATGCCCTCCTCGCGCGCGGCGCGGCGGGTGAACTCGTAGGCGTCCTTCTCATCCACCTGGACGGTGCCGTCGAGGATGTCCGTGTGCAGGTTCTTCGGGATGAAGCCCGCGCCCAGGCCCTGGATGGGGTGCGGGCCCGGCTGGCCGCCGCTGATGACGGGGGACTTCACCGGCTCCACCGCGAGCACCTTCAGCTTGGGCCACTTCGCCTTGAGCACCTCGCCGCACGCGGTGATGTGGCCGCCGGTGCCCACGCCCGTGATGAGGTAGTCCAGCCCCTCCGGGAAGTCGTTCAGGATTTCCTGCGCGGTGGTGCGCTTGTGGATCTCGATGTTGGACTCGTTCTCGAACTGCTGCGGCATCCACGCGTTGGGCGTCTGCGCGACGAGCTCCTGGGCGCGGGCGATGGCGCCCTTCATGCCCTTGGCGCGCTCCGTCAGGTCGAACTGGGCGCCGTAGGCGGCGAGCACGCGGCGGCGCTCGATGCTCATGGACTCCGGCATCACCAGGATGAGCTTGTAGCCCTTCACCGCGGCGACCATGGCCAGGCCGATGCCGGTGTTGCCGCTCGTCGGCTCGATGATGACGCTGCCTTCCTTGAGGAGGCCTTTCTTCTCCGCGTCTTCAATCATCGCCAGGCCGATGCGGTCCTTGATGCTGCCGCCCGGGTTGGCGCGCTCCAGCTTCAGGTGCACCGTCACGCGCGACGGGTACAGCCGGTTGATGCGCACGTGCGGCGTGTTGCCAATGGTCTGCAGGATGTTGTCGACCTTCATGGCGTCTCCTGTGAATGGGAACGGGCACTGCGTGGGGAAGACTCAAATCTGGTAGTCGAGGACGTCCAGGCCCTCTTCGCCGTGGCGCGCGCGCACCTCGCTGCGGCGGGTGACGACGGACTTGGCGGGCACGCTCTGCGTGAGCCACGCGTTGCCGGCGATGATGCTGCCCTTGCCCACCACCGTGCCGCCTCCGAGGATGGTGGCGTTCGCGTACACCACGACGTCGTCCTCGATGGTGGGGTGGCGCTTCTTGTCCGCCAGCGCCTTCTCCACCATCAGCGCGCCCAGCGTGACGCCCTGGTAGAGCTTCACGTTGTCGCCAATCACCGTCGTCTCGCCAATGACCAGGCCCGTGCCGTGGTCGATGACGAACTTGCGGCCGATGGTGGCGCCCGGGTGGATGTCCACGCCGGTGCGCTGGTGGGCGTACTCGGTGAGCAGGCGCGGCAGCAGGGGGAAGTTCAGCCGGTGCAGCGCGTTCGCCACGCGGTAGATGGCGATGGCGTAGAAGCCCGGGTAGGTGAGGACGACTTCGTCCACGCTGCGCGCGGCGGGGTCCGCTTCGAAGATGGCGCGCGCGTCCTGCTGGAGCCACTCATAGAGGTCCGGCAGCTTCGCCATGAAGCGCGACGCCATGCCCGCGTCCGAGACGGGGTAGTGCGGCGCGAGCAGCGTCTGGATGCGCTGGAGGCTCGCCTCCACGGCGGTGACGTCCCGGCGCACGGCGGCGGCGTTGCACTCCAGCCGCTCCGCGAAGTGGGGGAAGAGCAGCCCCAGCACCTGCGCGACGAACTCCGGCGCCGCCTTGCGCACGTCCGGGGGGAAGCAGTGGCGCTGCCGCGCCTCCAGCAGGGTGGCAACCAGTCGGGCGTTCGGATCGTCCATGGGGCGTTGCGTCAGAATAACGTGCTGTGACGGTGTTTTCTTTGTTTCCGGCGCCGGAAAGGCTGATGGCGGCGGGATTGGGCTTTTTCCGGCGCCCCGGGGCGTAACGGCTGGGGTCTGGACGTGGATGCCGTTGGCGGGAAAACGTCGCGGATGCCCGGTCGTCCAGGGGCCGGGATGCGGTGCGCCACGGCGACGCGGGGCGGCGGGGATTACCCAGGGGGATGCCTGAGGGTCACAGCATCCACCGGGTCGCCCGGGTCCACCGACGCTGGCTGGTGGGGCGGCGGTTCACGGCCGATTCACCCCAGGGCCGGGGCGAGGTGGCGCACGGGGTGTCCGGACGGGCGTTGCTGAACGTGGATGCGCACGGCAAGCACCTGTTCCACACGTTCGAAGGGGACGTGCGGCTGCACATCCACCTGGGGCTCTTCGGGCGCATCCGTCACTTCCGGAACGACGCGCCAAAGCCGTCCACGGCGTGCCGGCTGCGGCTGACTTCGGACGGGGCGACGCTGCACCTGTCGGGGCCGTCTGCGTGCGAGCTGTTGTCGCTGGAAGAAGAGGCCGCGTTGCGCGCGAGGCTGGGTGAGGATCCGCTGCGCGTGGATGCGTCACCGGACCGGGCGCATGCGCGGCTGACGCGGGGGCGGATGCCGCTGGCGCAGGCGCTGCTGGACCAGGGACGCATCGCGGGCGTGGGGAACATCGTGCGGGCGGAGGCGCTGTTCGTCGCGAAGCTGCCGCCGCTGTTGCCCGCGTGTGAGTTGGAGCGGGACGCGTTCGACCGGTTGTGGGGCGCGATGCGCGCGCTGTTGCAGGACGGCGTGCGCGACG
Source organism: Corallococcus sp. CA054B (assembly GCF_003611625.1). Lineage (NCBI taxonomy): Bacteria > Pseudomonadati > Myxococcota > Myxococcia > Myxococcales > Myxococcaceae > Corallococcus > Corallococcus sp. CA054B. The sequence goes on along the minus strand of NZ_RAVY01000109.1, from coordinate 22,437 downwards.
GGCTCATCGTCACGCCGGGGGCGCCGCCGCTGCCATCGCCCGGACGCAAGCGGGCGGAGCGCTTCTGCGTGTACAGCCGCGCGGGCCTGCCATGCCCTCGCTGTGGCGCGAAGGTGACGGGGCAGGTGCTTGCGGCACGCACGCTCTACTTCTGCGCCGCGTGCCAGGGCGTGGACCGCGTGCGGCGGCCACGCCGGAAGCCGGTTTTCGCTCCTGCCCCTTGAGCCTCCTGGCCCTCCGTCGCTCAGGGCGCGGGCTGCGCGGCGAGCCGGGCGCGGAGCGCGTCCGCGTGCTTCTGGTAGTGCGGCAGGTCCGGGTCCCGATGCTCGCGTGCCAGTGAGACGGCGCGCTCGCAATGCGTCAGGGCCTCCTGGAGACGTCCCGCCGCTTCCAGGGCATCCGCCAGGCTGTCGTGCGCGTTGCCGGAGTCAGGGTGGAGCGAGACGTTGCGCTCGAAGGCGGCGATCGCCTGGGGAAGACGCTTGCCCTTCAGGTGGTGATAGCCCACCTGGTTGAACAGGAGCTCCTGGGGCACCACCGGATAGCCCACGCGCTTGGACAGCCCTGCGTAGTGCGCCTCCAGGCGCGCCAGGTCTCCGGTCAGCTGGAGCTTTTCGGGGACCTTCCAGCCGTTGAAGAGGAAGCGCAGCCCTTCGTACGTCCCGATGTGCGGGAGGCTCGCGTGGTCGTCCTGTCCGCGCAGTTCGTCGTAGCGCCACGTGAGGTTCGCGGACTTTCGCCTGCGCAGTTCCTGGGTGAGCGTGCGAAGGCGGGCGACGTTGGGCGTCTCCTCCGCGTCCTCGTACAGGTACAGCGCGCGGCCCGGCGCGGCGAGACGCGTGAAGGCCTCCGGCGCGGTGCGCAGCAGTTCACTGGAGTTCCATTGGATGGACGGGCTGATGGCCACGTAGGCGTTGAAGCTCTCCGGCTTGTGCGTGAGGACGTGCATCGCGAAGAGGCCGCCGAACGAGTGGCCCACGAGGATCCGGTAGGGCTGCGTGCGGTAGCGCGCCTCCACGGCAGGGGCGAGCTCCTCGGTGAAGAAGCGCAGGAAGGTGTCCGCATGGCCTGCCGTGGGCGCGACCTCGGAGAGCAACCGGCCGTCATCGACGCGCTCCGTCTTGGAGAACGGCGGGGTGAGATCGCGGTCGCGGTCCGTCGTGTTGGGGACCCCGACGACGATCAGCTCCGGGAGGTGCCGCGTCCGTGCCAGGAACTCCACCATGCCGGCGACGTGGACGAAGTGCGTCTCCGCGTCCAGCACGTAGAGCACCGGGTATCGCTCGGTGGGAGCGGCCTCGTAGCCGCCGGGGAGGTGGATCATCAGCGGCCGCTCCTCCCCCAGGACCTTGGAGGTCAGCGTGATGCGGGTGCCGACGACGATGGGCGTCTCCCCGGCCGCGAGGGCCGCGCTCCCATGAAGGACGGACAGCAAGGCGAAGCTCCACAACCCACGGCAGAGCAACTGCGACAGGCGCATGTGAATCCCCCGGGAAAGCCCACGACCGTAGCGAGTGCGTCGGCGGGTACAAGCGGACAGCCGGAGGCCCTGCTCCCCGCTGACGCTTGCCCACCCGGGGCACCCTGGGGACGATGAGGTCATGATGACCGCCCTGTCCTATGCCCATGGCACCAGCACCACCCCGCTGCTGGGGGAGACCATCGGTCAGAACCTGCGCCGCACCGTCGAGCGTTACGGTGACCGCGAGGCGCTGGTGGTGGCCTCTCAGAACTACCGCGTCACCTGGCGGCAGTTCTGGGACGCGACGACGGCGGTGGCCAAGGGCCTGCTGGCGCTGGGCATCCAGAAGGGGGACCGGGTGGGGCTCTGGTCGCCCAATCGCTTCGAATGGACGGTGTCGCAGTACGCGCTCGCGCGCACGGGCGCCATCCTGGTCAACCTGAACCCGGCCTACCGCACGTCGGAGCTGGAGTATGCGCTCAACCAGGCGGGCGTGAGCGTGCTGCTGCTGGCGAAGGGCTTCCGGCAGACGGACTACACCCAGATGCTGGCGGAGGTGCGGCCCCGGTGCGCGGGCCTGCGCGAGGCGCTGGTGCTGGACTCGGATTGGGACCGGCTGGTGAAGGGCGGCGCGAGCATGGGTGACGACGTGCTGGAGGCGCGCGAGCTGTCGCTCCAGTTCGATGACCCCATCAACATCCAGTACACGTCCGGCACCACGGGCTTCCCGAAGGGCGCGACGCTGTCTCACCACAACGTGCTCAACAACGGCTTCTTCGTGGGCGAGGTGCTGCGCTACGGACCGGAGGACCGCGTGTGCATTCCGGTGCCCTTCTACCATTGCTTCGGCATGGTGATGGGCAACCTGGCCTGCACGTCGCACGGCTCGGCCATGGTGATTCCGGGCGAGGCGTTCGACCCGCTGGCGGTGCTTCAAACGGTGCAGGCCGAGCGCTGTACGTCGCTCTACGGCGTGCCCACGATGTTCATCGCGGAGCTGGACCACCCGCGCTTTGGCGAGTTCGACCTGCGCACGCTGCGCACCGGCATCATGGCGGGCTCGCCGTGTCCGGTGGAGGTGATGAAGCAGGTGCAGTCGCGGATGCACATGGGGGAGGTCACCATCTGCTACGGCATGACGGAGACGTCGCCCGTGTCCACGCAGAACCCGCTGGATGACACGCTGGAGAAGCGCGTGGCCACGGTGGGCCGCGTGCATCCGCACCTGGAGGTGAAGGTGGTGGATCCGGACTCGGGCGCGGTGGTGCCGCTGGGGCAGCCGGGGGAGCTGTGCACGCGCGGCTACAGCGTGATGCTCGGGTACTGGGAGAACGCGGCGGCCACGGCGGCGGCCATCGACCGGGCGGGGTGGATGCACACCGGTGACCTGGCGACCATGGACGGGGAGGGCTACGTCAAGATTGTCGGCCGCATCAAGGACATGATCATCCGGGGCGGCGAGAACGTGTACCCGCGCGAGGTGGAGGAGTTCCTCCACACGCACCCGGACATCTCCGAAGCGCAGGTCATCGGCGTGCCCAGCGTGAAGTACGGCGAGGAGGTGATGGCGTGGGTGCGCTTGAAGTCCGGCGCCTCGCTCACGCCGGAGACGCTGACGGCGTTCTGCACGGGCCGCATCTCCACGTTCAAGATTCCCCGCCACTGGAAGTTCGTGGACAGCTTCCCGATGACGGTCACCGGCAAGGTGCAGAAGTTCCGCATGCGCGAGGTGTCCATCGCCGAGCTGGGGCTCGGCGACGTGGCCAACATCAGGACCGCCTGACGGGCTTCTTCTTCGCGGCGGGCTTCTTCTTCGCGGCAGGCTTCTTGGCTACTGGAGCCTTCTTCGCGGCCTTCTTCATCGCGGCGCGGTTGGAGGCCTCCACGGCGCGGCGGGCCCAGGGCAGCAGCCGGCGGCCGTCGTCCTCGGCGTCCGCGGGCGGCGTCCAGTAGCTCATGGGCTGCTCCTTGCCGCGGCTCTGGTAGATGAAGGGCCGGCAGCCCTCGGCCTCGAAGGCGGGGCGGGTGACGTCGTCCGTCTTCAGGTAGAGCTGGCCCTGGATGATGAGGCCGAACATCCGGCCGCCGAAGTACAGGCCCCAACCACCGAACATCGAGCGGGCCTGCACCGGGCCAAGCGGCTCCAGCAGTTCGACCGTGTACTCCACGAAGCTGTCCATACGGGGCATGGGCGAAGTCCTCCGGACGCTGGACTCTAGCGGCCTGGACGCACGGCGGGCGTCTTCATCAAACCTCCGTGAAGTACATTCCGGTGGCGCCAGTGCGCTCCAGCGCTGACTTCAGGTCCTCGGAGACGATGAGTGAGACGTTCCATCCCCAGGGACGGAAGATCTTCGCGTCACCCACCTTCGACTTGTCGATGCGCATGCCGTAGACGGAGCGGTACTGGCCCATCTTTTCCGGACGACCGTGCTGGGCTTCCCAGTAGCGAACCTCCGTGGAGGCCTTCTCGTCGATGCAGCGAATGAGCTTCGTGGCAACGAGGAGTGCGTACTGGTCGGGATGCTTCGGGATGGTGACGGGGATGAGTTGCACGTCGTCGGCCGCATGCTCCAGAAGGACATTCGCCAGCTTGACGTGAATGACGGGCGTCAGACCAAAGGCAATCCGGCAGAAGTCGTGGGGGCGGCCGGGGTCTCCGATGGGAACGGTCAGGTGACCTTCCACGTGGACACGGCTCCCCTTCGTGAACATCCAGGGGTCTTCCTCTTCCTGGCGCAGCTCATTCCAGGGGACCTCCAGGACCCAGACGCCTTCCTGGACATCTTCCGAGAGCGCAAAGTATCTGGCAGCCATAGGACGTCTTTAGCGCCCCTGACGCGAGGTCAGGAGCTGATTGAGCGGGGGCCCCTGAGTGGAAGCTTCCTTGGCGAGTATTCGGAGTGCATTCCCAGTTGCTTCAAGCGTGTCTCCTCACCGGGGCTCGCCCAGTTCCCGCAGGAAGAACCGGCGCACGTCGTCCCGGTAGTACCTGCCTTCGGGGCCGTGGCCTTCGCCGGGCATGATCAGTAGGTCGAAGTGCTTGTTCGCGCGCACCAGCGCCTGGGTCATCCGCATCGTCGTGGACAGGGAGGCGTTCACGTCGCTCGTTCCGTGCATCAGCTTGAGCGCTCCCTGGAGCTTGTCCGCCAGGGCTTCGTTGGAGCCCGCCGCGTAGCCCTCTGGGTTCTCTGACAGCAGGCCCATGTTCGGCTCGTTGATGAGGGCCTCTTCCGTCAGGGCGCCCGGTGCTCCCGCGTAGCCTGCCTTGAAGAACGTCGGCGCCGTCAGCATGCCTCGCAGCGCGAAGTAGCCACCCCAGGAGTGGCCATGGATGCCCACCCGCTCCAGGTCCATGTAGGGCCGGCTGGCTGCCGCCTGCTTCAGCGCCGCGACGTGGTCTGGAATCTCCGTCTGCCCCACGCGGCCGTAGTTCACGTCCTGGAAGGTCTTGCCCCGCCCGGGCGTGCCCCGTGCGTCCAGCACCACCGTGATGAACCCGAGCTGCGCCAGCGAATGCGCGATGATCGATTCATACGGGCCCACGTAGCTCCAGGGCACCACCGTCGTGAACGGCCCCGCGTAGATGACGTCGATGACCGGATAGCGCTTCTTCGGATCGAAGTCCCTCGGCTTGTACAGCGCGCCGTACAGGGGCGTGACGCCGTCCGCGGCCTTGACCGTGATGCCTTCCGGCGGCGTGTAGTGCAGCTCCGCCAGGGCGCTCGTGTCTGACTTCGCGTAGCGGAACGAGGGGCGCCCCTCCGTGGACACCACGTCCCAGACCCTCGGCTGCTCCCGCGTGGAGTGTCCGTCCACGAAGAAGCTCGTGGAGGGAGACAGCACGGCACGGTGGAGTCCGAACTCGGGCGTCAGCCGCTTCAGGGGGCCGCCCGCGATCCTCGCCCGGTACACCATCCGGTCATAGGGTGCCCCGGGCTCGGCGGAGGCGGTGACGAAGATGGCGTCTGACTTTGGCGTGATGCCCACTACCGCGTGGACCGGAAACGCGCCCTGGGTGAGCTGGCGCACGAGCTTGCCGGAATAGTCATATAGGTAGACGTGACGCCAGCCATCGCGCTCGGACATCCAGAGGAAGTGCTGGTTGTCCGGCAGCGGCTTCACCTGCTGGGACCAGCCGCCCACGGAGAACTCCAGCGCCGCCACGAAGGTCTCCTTCCGCTCCTCCCGCAGCACCCGGCGGCGCTTGCCCTTCAGTGGATCCACCGCCACCAGGTCCAGCCGCTTGCCATCCCGTGACAGCTGGAGCACCAGCGCCTCGCTGCCGTCCGGACGCCAGCCCGCGAACCAGTCGTAGCGCTCCGCCGCGTCGCCGGGCGCGGGCGTCACCTGTCCCGTCTCCACCGAGACGAAGTGCAGCTCCGAGCGCATCAGCGGAGTGCCCGTCTTGGAGTAGGGGACCCACGTCACCTTCTCCAGTGGGGTGCTGTAGTCGACCAGCGGGAGCCGGTGCATGCCCTGCATGTCGTCGCGCCAGACCGCGAGGAACCGGCCCTGGGGAGACCATGCGCCCTCGGGCAACCGCCAGGGCGAGTCCTCCATGCCGGTGCGCTCCAGCCGGGTCGACCCCTTCGCGTCCACCACGGCGAAGCCTGTGTCCCGCTGCACCGCGACCGTTCCCCCGTCCGGCGACAGGCTGTTGCCGGGCACGAGCGACAGCGCGGCCAGATGCGTAGGCTCGAGCGCCACGAGCCGCTTGTCGGTGAGGCCCAGGGAGAAGGCCCGGCCCTGGACGGTGAAGACGATTCCCTTCGTATCGGCGGTGAGCGTGAAGGGCATGACGGCAGGCAACGTCATCGGCCTGCTGAACAGCGCCGTGAGCTGGGACCGCAGCGATTCCGAATCCAGCAGGGGCTGCTGGGTGCGGCGCTTCGCATCCACCAGGACCCACGTGTCCCGGTAGGGCTCGACCCTGGACCAGTACACGAACCGGTCGCCCTCGGGCAGCCACCGGGGCGGCGTCAGGGTGTCCCGGATGCGGTCCGGCCAGCGGAGCGAGGCTTCCGAGAAGTCGAGCCGCGCCTGGAGGGCGTCCCCGGCTTCCGCTCCTGTTGCCTGCCAGGGGACGGCGAGTCCCGCGAGGAGGAGCGCGAGGCGCGCAGGCGACAGGCGTCCACCACGGTGGGGCAAAGAAGGCGTCATGGGCACTCTCTTTGGAACGAGGTGAAGGGAACCGTCAGGCCAGGCGTCGCGGTGCTGGGGCCGTGGCGCCGAGCAACTCGGCCAGCGTCTTCAAGCCCCGCTCCAACTCGTCACGGGATCCGGCCGCGGCCAGCGACACTCGCAGCGCATTGGGTGCCTGGCCCGGACGGGCCGCGAACAGGTGTGACGGGCCGAGCAGCACGTCGCGCGCGGCGGCGGCTTCCACCAGCTCCGTGGCGCGGCGCTGCTCGGGGATGGGCATCCACAGGAAGTACGCGCTCGGGTGCGCGACATAGGGATGGCCCTTCAGCACCTTCGCCGCCAGGGCCTGCCGGGCCGTGGCTTCAGCGCGCCGCGCGTCGCGCAGGGACTCGGCCGTCCCGTTCGTCACCCACTGCGTGGCCAGCTCATTCAGCAGGGGAGACCCCGACCAGACCGTCGCCGCGGCTGCGTTCTCCAGCGTCTGCCATGACTGGGCCGGCGCCCGGATGTAGCCGATGCGCAGCGCGGGCAGCACCGCCTTGGACAGGCTCCCCAGGTGATAGGTCCGCTCGGGCGCGAGCGCGGCCAGGGGAGCGGGTGCCTTCGCCACGAGCGGGGCCAGCGCGCCGTTCTCGATGAGGGTGACGTCGAACTTCCGGCAGACCTCCACCAGCGCCTGCCGCCGCTTCAGGGGCATGACGACCGTGGTCGGGTTGTGGTTCGTGGGCGTGCAGTAGAGCACCCGCGCCTTGCTCCTCCGGCAGGCCTCCGCGAGTGCTTCGGGCACGAGCCCCTCCGCGTCGAGCGCCACCGGATGCGTGGGCAGCCGGAGCCACTCCGCGGCGGCGAGGACGCCGGGATAGGTGACGTCCTCCACCAACAGTCCGCCCGGGTTCGCGAGCAGGGACAACACCATCAGGGTCGCGTGCTGGGCCCCGCTGCTCACGATGACGTTCTCGCGCGTGGCAGGCACACCCGCGAGCTCCAGCCAGCGAGCCCCCGCTGTCCGCTGGGCCTCCGTGCCCGCATGGGCCTGATAGCCACTGAGCGCGCCCAGGTCGGCGCGTTCGCCCAGCCGTTGGAGCGCGGCGGCGAAGGCGAGGTGTCCCATGTCGCCGGGGACGATGGGCACCGCCGTGGGGCCCAGATCGATGCGCGTCCGGTCGAGCTGGGGCGAGTAGCGGTCTCCGTCCCGCAGGTTCCGCACGAACGTCCCATTGCCCACCTGGCTCCAGATGAGTCCCCGGCGCTCAGCCTCGGCATAGGCACGGGTCACTGTCCCCAGCGACGTTCCAATCGTGCTCGCGAGCTCCCGGTGCGTGGGCAGCCGGTCCCCCGCGCGAAGCCGCCCCGCGCTGATGTCCGCCGCGAGCGCATCGACGAGCGCACCGTACAGGGGGCCCTCGGACCGTTTCAGGCGCGGCTTCCAATTGGAGTGGGGCATGAACAAGATTGTACCATGACAATCTGGAGCATGTACCAGGGTCCAGGCGGGCGTCCTCCGCAGGAGGCTCTACACTTCTGTGAAGTACATGCCGGTGGCGCCGGTGCGCTCTAATGCCGTCTTCAAGTCCTCGGAAACGATGAGCGAGGCGTTCCAGCCCCAGGGACGGAAGATCTTCGCGTCTCCCACCTTCGACTTGTCGATGCGCATGATGTCCACGGCGCGGTACTCACCGATTCGCCAGGGCTGACCGTGCCGGGACTCCCAGAACCGGACTCCTTCCGATGCCTGCTCGTCGATGCAGCGGATGACCCGGGGAGTGATGAGGAGGACGTATTGGTCCGGGTGCTTGGGAATGGTGACGGGGACAAGTTGCACGTTGTCGGCGGCGCGCTCTGCCAGGAGCGTGGCGAGCTTGACGTGAATGACCGGGACCATGCTCAACCCCGCCATGGAGAAGTCACGAGGCTTTCCGGGCTCCATGATGGGGATTCGAAGCGGCCCCGTTAGTTCGACAGGCTTGTCTGTCCTGAGCCGCCAGGCGTTGTCGACCTCCACTCCGTTCTTGTCGACCGGATCATCCAGGTACCAATAGCCTTCCTGAGGGTCGCCATGCAGTTCGAAAAAACGATGGGCCATGGTGTTTGTCTCAACGTCCAGGGCGAGTGGTCAGCAGCCTGTTCAATTCAGTGCCTGGAGTGTTGGCTGCTTCAGCAAGCTCCCTGAGCGCGCTCGTCAGTGCCTCGCGGCATTGGGCGACAGTTCTGCATTGTTCGGTAGCATCCAGGAGGTGTCTCATCACACGTCGATGATACTCGGCGGGATGCGGACCCCGGTGGCCTGGGACTTCGACGATGTTCTCCGGGTCCTTCAATTCCATGCCGGCCTTCTTGAAGAGCTTCCGGAAGAGTGGGGTCCACGGACCGCCGTTTTTCGAAGACTTCTCATTGCGGATGGTAGCCAGGTGGTGGCGCTGAGGCTTCCCGGAGCGGGATGACATCGCCACCGCATTGGGCGCGAGCGCAATGGTGAAGCCCTCGGCCGTCATGGCCACGGAGCGCACGCCACCGAGGGACACGAACTGGAGGCCCGCCTGCGTCTCCACCGCGACCGCTGCCTGCGCGGAGCCGGGCAGGGTGGGCGTCTTCATTGCGAGCCCCGCCGTGTTCCCAATCGCCGCCGTAGCGAGCATCACGAAGATGCGCGCGGCGTTCCTACCCATCACCGCTCCGTAGGCTTCGCCCGCGTCGCGCACCTGGACGAACGTGGTGGCCTGGTCCACGTGGCGCACCAGCGTCACCCAGCCATCGAGGAGGGTCCACACGGTGTCCACGCCCACGTAGGCAATCGCCGTGGCGGTGATGAGGGCGGCCAGACCCTTGGACACAGGCTCCGGCATGGCCCACAGCAGCAGGTACATCGTCACGGCGGACGTCATCGTGGCCATGACGGCCTGGGGGCTCGCCATGCCCTCCAGGGCTTCGGCCGTTTCGTTCCAGACGGAGTCCATCGCGATGGCCATCGCCAGCGCATAGCGGCCGTCGCTGCCCAGCAAGGGGCCTTCCTCCAGCAAGCGCAGGCAGTCTCCGGGCTGCTTGCGCTGCTTGCCGCACCACTGCTGGTAGCCGCGCGTCAGGTCGTCGGACGCATCCAGGAGCCGCAGCTCCCGTGCCTCTTCCTCTCCCAGTGGGATGATCTGCCGTGTCCGCTCCCGGAAGCCGAAGAGGCCGCTGCGCTCCGGCAGGCCGAATAGCTCTCGCGCCTGCCGCAGCGGATGGGCGAAGGGCCGCACGTCCCTGGCGAGCGTCTTCACCGCCGCCTTGAACTCGTCCTTTTCCAGCCGGGCCTCAGAGGGAGACGCGCCTTCCTCCTCCCGAGGTGTGACGACAACCCTGTCGCCGCCATCGACGTCCAGGCGTACGACCCGTGTCGTCGCGCAGCCTGGCAGGAGCAGTCCCAGCAGCAGCACCCAACCCAGCCGCTTCATTCCGGCCTCAGTCCTCCGTCAGCAGGAGGCTCCAGAGCAGCACCTTCTTCTTGCCCGGCGGCCGGTGCAGGCAGCGGAGCGGGCCGTCCTGGGACGCCACGAACACGATGGCTCCGGAGTGCTGGTTGGCGAAGACGGCCGCGGCGCGGTGGCGTGAGCCGTGCTGGTGGATGGGGTAGTGCGGCCCGGGCCGCCCCTGGAGCGTGCGGGCCTCGAAGACCTGCGGCGGGCCGCTTCTCGGGAGCGCGATCTGATACCCCGCGCAGAGCACCTCCAGCTCCGGCCCCAGCACCAGCGCGTTGTCCACCGCCGTGAACTGCCCGATGCTCTCCACCAGCGCCTGGAAGTCGCTCTCCGTCGCCTTGTCGTCGTGCTCGGCCGCGGCCTTCTTCAGCTCCGGATCCTCTTCCTCCTCCGCCGCCTTGCCGGCCTCCGCCTGCCAGGCGCCGTTGATGAGGTCCGCCCGCGCCTGCACGAAGCGCTGCAACCGCTGACGCAACAGCGAGCCCTGCTCCGGCGGCAGGACGTACTTGCCTCGCGCCCGGAAGCGCTCCACGTCGTGCTGCTTCGGCAGGAACGCGATGAGCCCTCCGTGGTGCAGGCCCGCCATCCTCCGGATGAGCCCCTGCACCGCGTTGGACACGTACCACTCGCGGTTGCCGCCCATCAGCGGCTGCACCTTGGGCAGCGACTCCACCAGCGTGGAGCACATCTCCATCAGCGCCGCGCGCACCGCGCTGTCCTCGTGGAAGAGCAGGTCGTGCAACGCCACGCGCCGACCCGGCGGCACCGGCGCGCCCTGCTCGTAGCGGAACACCTCACGCCCCTGCGTGCTCACCACCAGGTGGCCCGGCTCCGGCGCGTGCAGGATGAAGACGTCCTCCTCGCCCTCGGCGTGGAACTCCGTGTACTCCACCCGGCGCGCCAATCCCTGGATGCGCAGCTTGCCCTCGCGCGGCCCCACCACCACCGCCGTGCGCGGCAGGTTCGCCGCGGGCGCCAGCTTCACCAGCGCCTCCACGCTGAAGTCGGTGATGCTCGACTTGGCCTCCAGGGGCAGTGTCTCCCACGCCTGCCGCTTGCCCTTCTGTCCTCCGATGTAGACCGTCTCGCGCACCGCCTGCAGGCCCTGCAACCCCTGCGCGTGATAGGCGATGCGCACGCGCGTGGCTTCGCCCTCCTCCCGGCCCAGGCTCGCGAAGAACACCGTGTCCGCCAGCACGACCAGCAGCTTCAGCGTCGGCTCGGCGAGCGGCGTCTTGGCGAACTGCCGGAGCCACCCACGCAGGGCTTCTCCGGGATATTGCAGGCCGGGTTCATCCATCGGGCGGCAGCATAATCACGGCGCCGTGTTTCCCGGTGGAAGTCGCTCGCGCGCCGCGATGCGGCGTCGGGTTCCCACCGTGCGCCCGGCCTGTAGCACCGACGTCACGACAGTCCTGGTCCACGAAGGGTTGTCGTCACCCGGACGCGCTCCTAGGGTTTCCCTCTTCCCCCCGAGGAGACCGCCCTGATGCGCTCGCGTTACCTGACCGCCGCCCTGCTCGCCCTCGCGCTGCCGCTGTCCGCCAGCGCGGCGCCTGCCGCCTCGCGCACCGTCGTCTTCCAGGGCGGCACGGTGCTGGATGGCTCCGGGGGCCAGCCGCTGGAAGAGGCCGCGGTGGTGGTGCGCGACGGGAAGATTGTGTCCGTGGGGCTCGCCATCAACACGAAGGTGCCCAAGGGCGCGGAGGTCATCGACTTCAAGGGCCAGACGCTCCTGCCCGGCCTCATCTCCGACCACAGCCACGTGGGCCAGACGTCCGGCACCACCACGGGCTCCCAGAACTACACGCGGGAGAACGTGGAGAAGCAGCTGCGCCAGTTCGCCGCCTACGGCGTCACCACCGTGACGGCGCTCGGGATGAACCGGCCGCTGTTCAACGAGCTGCGCAAGGAGGCCCACGCGGACACCTTCACCGGCGCGGACCTCTTCGGCGCGGGGCAGGGCATTGGCGTGCCGGAGGGCGGGCCGCCCCAGGCGATGACCAACAGCGCGCCCGACCAGCTCTTCCGCCCCACCACGGCGGAGGAGGCCCGCGCCGCCGTGCGCACGCTGGCGAAGAACCGCGTGGACCTGGTGAAGGTCTGGGTGGACACGTTCCTGGGCAAGCTCCCGAAGATGAAGCCGGACATCTACAAGGCCGTCATCGACGAGTCCCACAAGCAGGGCCTGCGCGTCGCCGCCCACATCCACGACCTGGAGGACGCGAAGGCCGTGGTGGACGCGGGCGTGGACATCATCGCCCACGGCGTGCGCGACCAGCCCGTGGACGCGGCCTTCATCCAGGCCATGAAGAAGCGCGGCGTCTGGTACGTGCCCACCCTGGAGCTGGACGAGGCCACCGTTGTCTACGCGGACCAGCCCCTGCTCGTGGACGACCCCGTCCTCCAGCCCGCGCTGTCCCCCGAACTGCGCGCGCAGTTCAACGACTCCGCCTGGCGCAAGAAGACCCTGGAGGACCCCAAGGCCCAGGAGGCGCGCCGCGCGCTCTCCACCAACCAGGCGAACCTCAAGGCGCTGTACGACGCGGGCGTGAAGGTGGGCTTCGGCACGGACTCCGGCGCCACCCCGCTGCGCATCCCCGGCTACGCGGAGCACCGCGAGCTGAAGCTGATGGTCGGCGCGGGCCTCACGCCGGGCCAGGCCCTGGCCATCGCCACCGGGAACGCGGCGGACCTGCTCAAGCTCAAGGACCGGGGCCGCATCAAGCCCGGCCTGCGCGCGGACTTCTTCCTCGTGGAGGGCGACCCCTCCGCCAGCATCATCGCCGCGGACCGCATCACCGGCGTGTGGCGCCAGGGCCGCAAGGTGGCGGGGAGGCTCACCGCGCCTCCCGCGCCCTGAGCCGGGGCGTCATTCTTCGATGAGAGGCTGGAGCGTGCCGAAGTGCTCCAGGCCCTGGTCCAGCGCGGAGCGCACCGCGTGGAGCAGGGCGCCGTCCGACAGCCGCCGCACCAGGACGATGCCGGACGCCACGTAGGACGGCGCGCCTCCCAGCCGTGCCTCCAGCGCCTCCAGGGTGAGCACGGTGAGGACGAAGGTGCGCCCGTCGCGCAGCCGCACCACCAGGTTCCGGGAGCCCTCGAAGTGCAGCGCCGGGGGCTCCGCCACCAGCAGGGAGGCGATCCGCTCGTCCTCCGTGTCGATGGACCGCATGCCTGACCGTTCGCGCGTCGAGCGTCGCATGGCGGGGACGATGGTGACCCCCACCCGCGCCTACAACCCCTGCCCTTGAGCGGGCCGCGTCGCCGGACAGCCTCCGGCCCCGGGGGCCAGGATGGCGGGCAGGGGAGCGCTGACGCCGGACAAGACGAACGCCCCGTGCGGGTGTATGGCCCAGGCCTCCCATGCCCGCCGAGCCGTCCACCCTGTCCACCTGGGGCCTTCCCGGGATGTTCTTCGTCGCCATGCTGGCGGGCTCCGTGGTGCCGGTGCCCTCCGAGGCGATGCTCGCCGCCCTCATCTACAACGGCACGCCGCCGCTGATGGCCACCGTGGTGGCCACCGTGGGCAACGTGTTGGGCGCGGTGACGCTCTACATCCTGGGCAAGTGGGTGTCGCACGGCGGGGGCGGTGCCGTGGGCCGCTGGGTGGCGCGCCGCCGGGAGAAGGAAGGCCCGCGCATGGCGCGCGTGGAGGCGAACCTGCGCACCTGGGGGGCGCCCGCGCTGCTCATGGCGTGGCTGCCCATCCTGGGTGACGCGTTCGTGCTCGCGGGCGGCTTCGTGGGCGTGCGCCCCTTGCCCTTCGTCGTCTTCGTCACGCTGGGGAAAGGCCTGCGCTACGCCTTCGTCGCGCTGTCCACCACGGCCGCGATGTAACAATGCGTAACATTGCGTGTCCCCGCCGGGGGGGATGCGCCGCTCACGCAACGTTTCAAGGAATGTGACGGATAAACGGCGGTGGCGTCGTGTACGCGGAATACTGCGTCCGCGGCGCTGCCGTGACGTCCATGAACCTCTACGGCTTCCGGACTTTTCCGGGAGCAGGGTGAAACATCGTGAGCCTGAAACAAGACCTCTTCCGGCGGCCTGCCGCCTTCTGGCGTACGTGGTCCTTCACGCTGGTGTGCGCGGCGCTCAACGCGTGCGGTGGCTCCGTGGACGCGGAGGCGGAGGAGAAGGCGCCGGAGCTCGTCGCGCGCGAGGACTCACTGGCGAACGTGCGGCTGCGCCTGATGGCGGCCAACCTGAGCAGCGGCAATGGGCAGGACTACGACCCGGGCCACGGCATCCGCATCTTCCAGGGCACGGACGCGGACATCGTGATGATCCAGGAGTTCAACTACAGGACGGACTCCGCGGCGGACATCCGCGCCTTCGTGGACACGGCGTTCGGCACGGGCTTCTCCTACTACCGCGAGTCCGGCGCGCAGATTCCGAACGGCATCATCAGCCGCTACCCCATCATCGCCTCCGGCGAGTGGGACGACACGCAGGTGTCCAACCGCGACTTCGCGTGGGCGCGCATCGACATCCCGGGCCCCAAGGACCTGTGGGCCATCAGCGTGCACCTGCTGACGACCAGCTCCAGCGTCCGCAACACGGAGGCGTCCAACCTGGTGAAGTTCATCAACGCCAACGTGCCCGCCAGCGACTACCTGGTGATTGGCGGTGACTTCAACACCGGCAGCCGCAGCGAGTCGACCTTCAGCACCTTCTCCAGCGTGGTGTCCACGGCGTCGCCGTATCCGGCGGACAAGAATGGCAACACCAACACCAACGCGGGCCGCAACTCGCCGTACGACCACGTGCTGGTGGACAACGACCTGCGCGCCTACCAGACGTCGGTGGTGATGGGCTCCAGCACCTTCGCCAACGGCCTGGTGGTGGACACGCGCGTGTACTCGCCCCTGTCCGACATCTCCCCGGCCCTGTCGGGCGACAGCGGCGCGTCCGGCATGCAGCACATGGGCGTCATCAAGGACTTCCTCATCCCGGGGGACGGCGCGACGGCCTCCACCGTGACGGTGCTGTCGCCCAACGGCGGTGAGAGCTGGACGGCCGGCTCGGCGCGCACCATCACCTGGACGGCGTCTGGTGTCTCCAACGTGAAGGTGGAGTACTCGCTGAACGGCTCCACCTGGACCACCATCACGTCCAGCACGGGCGCGTCCTCTGGCAGCGTGGCGTGGACGGTGCCCTCCACCGCCAGCACCAACGCGTGGGTGCGGGTGAGCGACGCGAGCAACGCCACCGTCACCGACCTGTCCAACGCGGCCTTCACCATCACCACGGGCGGCACCGGCGGCACGGGCAACGTGTTCATCAACGAGGTGCTCATCAACGAGCCGGGCTCGGACGTGAACGGCGAGTTCGTGGAGCTGGTCAACAGCGGCACGGCGGCAGTGGACCTGAGCGGGTGGACGGTGTCGGACGGCACGGCCGTGCGCCACACCTTCGCCAGCGGCACCACGTTGGCGGCGGGCAAGGCGGTGGTGGTGTTCGGCGGCGCGTCCGGCATCCCCGCCGGCACGCCGGGCGCGGTGGCCGCGTCCACGGGCTCGCTGGTCCTGGGCAACAGCGGTGACACCGTCACGGTGAAGAACAGCGCCGGCACGGTGGTGAGCACGGCCACGTTCGCCTCGTCGCTCGCGGGCACGGACGGCGTGTCCGCCAACCGCAGCCCGGACGCGTCCTCCACGGCCAGCTTCGTGCTGCACACGGGCGTGTCCAGCCTGAGCAGCTCCCCCGGCAAGCGCGCCAACGGCACCGCGTTCTAGTGCTGAACACCGCTCCTCCGGACCCCGCTGGTCCGGAGGAGCGACCTGGGAGAGTGTTCCCCCGGAACGTCCTGGTTCCGGGCGCAAGGAGCCCTCCCAGCATGTTGAAGGTCCATCACCTCTCCGAATCCCGCTCGCAGCGCATCCTCTGGCTCCTGGAGGAGCTGGGGCTCGACTACGAGGTCGTCCGCTACGAGCGTGACCCGAAGACGGGCTTCGCTCCGCCGGAGCTCAAGGCCGTCCACCCGCTGGGCAAGTCGCCGCTGGTGGAGGACGGCGGCCGGGTGCTGGCGGAGTCCGGCGCCATCATCGAGACGCTGATCCGCAAGTACGGCCAGGGCCGGCTTTCGCCCGCGCCGGAGGACCTGGACCGGTACACGCACTTCCTGCACTACGCGGAGGGCTCCGCGATGCTGCCCATCGTGCAGCTGCTCTACGTAAGGCGGCTGGGCGACGCCGCGGCGCCCATCAAGCCGCGCATCGACTCCGAACTGAAGAGCCACCTGAGCTACCTGGAAGGGGCGCTCCAGGGCCGCGAGTACCTGGTGGGCAACGCGCTGACGGGCGCGGACATCCAGCTCTCCTTCGTGCTGGAGGCGGCGAAGTCGTTCCGGTTGCTGTCGGAGCTGCCGAACCTCACGGCCTACCTCGACCGGCTCCACGCGCGCCCCGCGTACCAGCGCGCCCTGGAGCGGGGCGGGCCGTACAAGATGGGCCGCTGAAAAGACGACGGGCCGCCCCGGTGCATCCGGGCCGGCCCGTGACCTGTCCGACTGTCGGACTAGTTGCGCGACGCCTCGCGCAGGCGGGGCGGCACGTGGGGCCCGAAGGCGGGCGGCTCCTCCGACGGCACGAACTTCGGGGCGCGCTTCAGCGGAGAGATGCCCATCCAGCGGTTGAGGGTGGCCTTGGCCTCCGCCTGCTGGGCCGCCGGGAGCTGGCTGATGCGTGCGCTGTGGTTCCCGCCCTCCACCGTGAACAGATAGGAGTCCTGCGAGTTGCCCAGCACGTAGGCCGCCGCGGTCCACGGGTCGTAGCTGCCGTAGATGAACATCAGGCGCTGTCCCTGCGAGGACACCCAGTCCTGGATGTCCGGCATGGCGCTGGGACGGAACTCGAACGGGATGCCGGGGGGCGAGTACACCTCGCCGGTGTCGGTGTCCGGGAAGTGGATGAGAGCGCCCAGGTGCTTCTCATAGGGCTGGGGCCAGCCCAGCTCGGCCGCGGCCTGGTAGTAGTAGGCGGCGTACGGGGTGATGCCCTGGTCCGAGAACGAGTTGATGCCCACCTCGTAGTCCATCGCGTCGAACAGCTCCTGGTCCGTGGCGGTGGCGGCGGGGATGTTCCGATTGCAGTTCGCCGCGGAGTCGTACTGCCAGAAGGCGAAGTACGTCTCGATGACGGCGTGCTCCAGCGCCAGCTCCCGGCCCAGCTGGGAATACGTCAGCTCGAACCTCGCCGCGTAGGCGTCCACGAGGGAGAGCATCTGGCTCCGGCGCGAGAGCACCTCACGCTGGAAGGCCCACAGACGCTCGCGGCAGGCCCGCTGCGCGTCGTCGCCCACGGTGTCCTGGAACGTCACGAAGCGCTCGTCGTTGCGCTTCGTGATGGGCGCCACGTACGCCACGGTGGCGTCCACGTCGTCCGGGTGGAAGCGGCGGAAGAACACCACCGTCTCGCCGCCCTTGCTGCCGCCGGTGGACACCCACTTGCCGGTGTAGATGGGCTTGAGCGCCTGGGTGATGCGGTGGAAGTCATCCGCGGACTGGCGGATGGTGAGCTGGCTCCAGTCCGCGGGCGACGGGATGCTTGGCGGGAAGAAGCGGTGCTCCACGGCGACCTGGTTGGCGGCCAGGAGCTGCGCGGGCTCCGAGCGGCTGGTGCCGGTGGAGACGTTGTAGCCGCTGGTGTAGAGCACCATGGGGCTGGTGTCCGCCTTGTGCATCAGCGTCAGGCGCTGCTCGAAGCGCTGGCACTCCGGGTGGGCGTGGTCCGCCGGCTGGTTGTAGCGCAGGACGAAGTGCCGGTAGCCCGCGGGGACACTGCCGCCGGTCCGATCCTGGTCCACGGTGATGCCCGGGATGGCCTCCAGCCGGGTCCGGATGTCCAGCGACGTGTTCTGGATGATGCTCAGGTCCGGGGGCGTGTCGACCCAGCCGCTCGGGGTGCACGCCACCACGCCACCGTCGGTGCCCGCATCGGCGTCGGTGCCCGCATCGGGGTCGGAGCCCGCATCGGCCTCCATGCCCGCGTCCACGTCCGTGCCCGCATCGGGGTCGGAGCCCGCATCGGCCTCCATGCCCGCGTCCACGTCCGTGCCCGCATCGGGGTCGGAGCCCGCATCGGCGTCGGTGCCCGCATCGGGGTCGGAGCCCGCATCGGCCTCCATGCCCGCGTCCACGTCCGTGCCCGCATCGGGGTCGGAGCCCGCATCGGGGTCGGAGCCCGCATCGGGGTCGGAGCCCGCATCGGCCTCCATGCCCGCGTCCACGTCCGTGCCCGCATCGGCGCCCGCGTCCACGGTCTGGGTTCCGCTATCGGGACGTGGATCGTCCGGTTCGTCATCGCCACAAGCGGCCGGACCGCCAAGCAGGGTGAGCAGGGGGACGAGCAACGCCCAACGGGCCAGGCGTGTCGTGCTGGAAGACGAAGAGAGCGGGAGGGGCTTCATCGGTATGCGTGCCTCGGCATCCGCTCCCGCCGGGCCTGTCCCGGCGAGCGACGGTGCTCACGCTAGGATTCCACCCTCAAGGCCGGAGCATGTTCAAGGGGGCTGCGCCCGTGAGGTCCTCCACGCTGTCGTAGAGGAGCTGCCCGACGTAGTTGAAGTTGTGCGCCCAGGCGCCCGGGTCCTTCTTGCTCAGCTGGTAGTTGTGGGCGGCCTTCACGAGCGCCGGCGTGAACGGCGCGAACGCGTTGGCGGAGACGGCCTCGGTGGCGCTGCAGGTCCCGTTCTTGTCCGTGTCCTTGAAGAAGTACGGATTGACGTCGCCGTTGTAGCAGAGGCCGTTGTTCGTCACCCCGCGCATGGCGGTCAGCACGCGCGCGGCCATTCCCTCCACCTCCGCCTTCAGGGACTCCGCCGTGTTCCCGTCGCCGTCGTAGTCCGACACGTGGACGAGCCGGATCTGCTCCGCCGTGCTCTGGTCCGCGTGGCACGTCTCACAGCGCTCGCTCCACGCGTCCTGGATGCGGAAGGTGTGGTTGCTCTTGCCCGGGACATGGCAGCTCGTGCACTGCACCCCGCCCATGTGCGTGAGCCGGCCCGCGTAGGTCTTGTTGGGGTACTCGTAGCCGATCCGCGCCAGCGTCCCTTCGCGCGTCCCCGCGGCCGGCAGGTAGTGCACGTTCTGGAACCGCGGCGTGCCCCCTGCGCCCAGCGCCGTGTCGATGGTGGCCTTGGACGCGCGGCCGATGTGGCAGTTGGCGCAGAGGTTGTCCTGGCCCGGCAGGTTCACCGTCTTGCCATCCGGCAGCCACGTCTGGGCGGGGATGAAGACGTCGTAGTCCGGTTCGAAGTTCTGGTGGCAGGTGGAGCACTCCAGGCCGTTGGCGGTCTCCGGCACCAGCTGCCCCACGCCGTACTGGACGAAGAAGCGGTAGCCCTGCGCGCCGCTGTGGCAGCGCGAGCAGCTGGCCTGGACGGTCTCGCTGGAGTCCCAGTTGCGCGCCGCCTTGCTCGCGCCGTTGAAGTGGCCCGGGTCGTTGCGCACCAGCAGCGACGTGTCGAAGGGCACGCTCAGCGCCGTGTTCAACGATTGGGTCGAGTCATGCAGCAGCTGGATGATGTACTTCGCGTTGTGCGCGAACGCGCCCGGGTCCACCCGGGACAACTGGTAGTTGTATGCCGCCTTCTGCAAGCGGGGCGTCCAGCTGGCGAACGCGTTGGTGGCGGTGGCTTCGGCTGGAGCGCAGGTCCCGTCCCTGTTGGTGTCCCGGAACCAGTAGGGGTGGGTGTTGCCGTAGCAGAGGGGTTGGGCCCGCTCCGCGCCGTACCGCTGGATGGCGGCCAGCAGCCGCTCCCGCAGGCCCTGGAGCTCGTAGTAGATGCCCTCGGTGCGGTTGTTGTCCCCGTCGTAGTCCTGATTGCGTGAGGCGATCTGCCGGATGTCCCAGGCCTTGGTGACGTCCGTCACGCCGGGGTGGCAGGTGGCGCAGGCATCCCAGCGGACCCGCGTCGTGTGCGGGTCATGGCACTCGTTGCACTTGTCGAAGCTGGGGACGTGGCGGAAGCGCGAGTCGTAGACCTGATCCGCGTACTGGTAGCCGCCCGCGGCCTGGCTGGCGAAGAGCGTCGCGCCGGCGGGGTAGTAGTGGATGTTGGTGAAGCTCAGGGCCGGCGAGGCCGTGTCCTCGCCCACCACACCCGCGTCCGCGACCTGCGCGTCGATGTCCTTCCCCGAGGCGCGCCCCTGGTGACACACCACGCACCTCGCCTCCGGGCCCAGGCCGGTGACCTGCTTGCCCGAGGGGAAGGTGACCGAGGTCAGGCTGGAGGCGGCGCTGTCGTGGCACGTCTCGCAGCGGACCACCGACTGCGCCGGCGCGGGGGCGTCCACCCTGCCGGGGGAGGACCCGTCACCGCCCAGGAAGTCGATGTAGCCCTCCGAGCTGTGGCACCGCGCGCAGGTGGCGGGGACGAGGCCGTCCTCGTTCCAGTGGGAGAAGGCCTCGGCGGTGGTGTCCGCGTGCGGCGAACCCGACCAGGCGAGGTAGTAGGGCACCTGGGAGGGATCGACGCCCGCGTCGCCCGCGAGGCCGCCCATGACCACCACCGCGTGGCGTGCCTCCAGCCTGGAGCTCGCGCCGGTGACCTTGATGGCGGTCTCCCCCGCGCCCACGCCCGTCACCTGCCCGGCGTCGTCCACGGTCGCGATGGCCGGGTTCTCGCTCTCCCAGCGGTAGCCGTCGTCGGTGGACTCGCGCGTGGTGGCGGTGAGCTGGATCGTCTGTCCCACGAGCACCGAATGCGGGCCGTCGGTGAGGAGCTCCGGGTGAGGGGTTTCCAGTTTGGCGCAGGCGCTCAACGCGCAGGCCAGGAGCAGCTGTCCGGCCAGGAGCAGGAGGGGTCGTCTCATGGGGGCCGCCTCGGGAAGGAAGTACGTCATGGTTGAGCGCCTCCGGAGATCCACGCCAGGAGGGTCTGGTACTCGGGGGTGTCCGCCCCGTAGATGGCCCCGCCGCCGTGGCCCGCGCCGGAGGCCTTGCGCAGCAGCCGGCTGGCGGAAGGGTTGGAGGTGTCCGTGAGGGAGACGGTCGCCGCGTAGTCCGTGTCGGCATCGCCCGTCAGCAGGAAGGAGGTGTTGCCAGCGGAGCCCCCGGCGCGATGGCAGCTCTGGCAGCCGGTGGTCAGCAGCGGATGGACGTCGCTCGCGAAGGACGCAGCGTCTCCGCCGTCCCCACCGCCACCGCCGTCGATGGGCGGAACACCGGCGTCTTCGGCGACGGGGCCACGCTCGAAGTCAGCGCAGCCCAGGGCCAGCGCGAACGCCGCCGTGAGGAGCGCGGCCAGGGGCTGGATGCGGGAATCAGAACTCATACGCCACCATCAGCCGGGTGAAGTCGTCCGGCGTTTCGTCTGTCTTCTCCAGGTTCCAGAACTGGAAGAGGCCGGCGCTCAGGCCCCGCCACCGGGCCACCACGCCCACGTTGTGGCTGGAGCCGTCCTCCCGGGTGAGCGCGGTCGAGTCCAGGATGAGCCCCCGCCGGTTTCCGAAGGTGCGCAGTCCCTGCCGGTACTGGATGTAGAGCCAGTCGGTGGGGTGGTAGCGCAGCTGGAGGTAGCTGGCGAAGTGGTAGTAGTCCGCCCCCGGCCCGCCGTAGCCCTCCGCCTCTCCCCCGGAGACATCCGCGCGCAGCAGCCCGGCGCCCAGCGAGAAGTGCTCCAGCACCGGGGTGCCCCGCGGACGCCACACCGCCAGGTCCAGCGCCTGGAGGAACAGGCGGCGCCCGAACCCCAGCGAATTGAAGTACGGCGAGTACCAGAGGTTGATGGGGCCCCAGGCGGCGCCCAGCCGTGCCCCGACGCCCAGGCGGGTGTCCTCCAGCGGAGCCAGGTCCGACTGGAGGTTGAGCACCGCGTCCGCGCGCCTCAGCCGGTAGCCGGAGATGAGATAGGCGTCGCCGGAGAGGGCGAGCGGCCCCAGGCGGCGCTCCACGTTCACCGTCAGCCCCTCCCGGGCGAACACGACCGGGAGCACCCGCTGGTCGAAGCCAGCGAGCCCGCCGTAGCCGTGGTGGTAGAGCGGATCCCCGCCGAAGGGCACCAGCACCTTGCCTCCCTTGGCGAACACCTTCACCGGCCAGGATGGCTTGCTGATCCGGTAGCCCACCTCCCAGAACTGGAGCGACAGGACCTCCAGGGTGAGCGTCACCGGGTCTTCGGCGGACTGCCGCGTCAGGAAGAGGAAGTGGTGGTAGCTGCGCAGCGCGCTCTCCCCCTCCGACTTGAAGGGGTGGTCGTTGTAGTTGACGCGCTCGTAGTTGAGGTCGAAGCGCCCGTTCAGGCTCAGCGAGCCGAGTCCCGGGAACGTCCCGAGCGACACGCCGCCGTGCGGGCCCGCCGGACCGTGCGGGTTCGCTGGCGCGGGAGGCGCCGCGGGCGCGGCGGCGGGCCCGGGCCCGGTGGGGGCGG